>JAHDGO010000100.1 GCA_020627605.1 Yoonia sp. | reverse complement strand
GAGGACCTGAGCGTTTACACCATGATCGCCTTTGGCGGCGCGGCCCCGCTGCATGCCGGGCGGTTGTGTGAAAAGCTTGGCGTCGCGCGGCTGTTGGTGCCACCGGGGGCGGGTGTCGGCTCTGCCATCGGGTTTCTGCGGGCCCCCTTCAGTTTTGAGGCGAACCGCTCGCTTTACATGACGCTAAGCGATTTTGACCCCAAGGCGATCAAGCGAATGCTGAGTGAGCTGCGGGATGAGGCGACAGCCTTTGTGCGCAGCTGCGATGCTGAAAGCCCGATATTGGCGGAATTCAAGGTCTATATGCGCTACAGCGGGCAAGGCTGGGAAATCCCTGTCACCCTGACAGAGGCGCAGGCCATGCAACCTGATGCCGCCACGTTCGAGGCGCGGTTTATCGCGGACTATACCCGCCTGTTCGGTCGTCCGGTTGCGGGTATGGATATTGAAATCACGGTCTGGTCCGTCAACGCCACAACGCCACCGGAAAAGGTCCAGCCCATTGCGCAGACGTCGGCGCAGGCCTCTGCGCAGGCGCAAGGGCAGCGTGACCTTTTTGATCCGGTCTCAGGGCGGTTTCAGGCGGCCGCCGTGGTCACGCGCGCCGTCATGGGTGAAGGCACCGCCGTGGCAGGACCCGCCGTCATCACCGAAGATGAAACCACCATCGTGGTGCCCGCCAGCCGCATCGCCATAGCCCAGCCTGATGGCTGCATTGATCTGACCGCGAAAGGACCAGCATGATGGCAAGCAATCCGTCAACAGTGGCCTATCAGGTCATGTGGAACCGCCTGATTTCTGTGGTCGAGGAACAGGCGCAGGCGCTTGTGCGCACGGCCTTTTCAACCTCTGTCCGTGAAGCGGGCGATCTGTCGGCGGGTGTCTATGACACCCAAGGCCAGATGCTGGCGCAGGCGGTGACCGGCACGCCCGGCCATGTGAACGCCATGGCCGATGCTGTGGCCCATTTCATCCGCAGGATCGGACGGCAGAACATCTGCGAAGGTGACGTCTACATCACCAACGATCCTTGGGAAGGGACAGGCCACCTGCATGACATCACCATGGTCACACCGTCGTTCCACAATGGTGTACTCGTCGGTTTTTTCGCCTGCACCGCGCATATCGTCGATATCGGGGGGCGCGGCTTCGGCGCGGATGCGCAGAGCGTGTACGAAGAGGGTCTTTACATCCCGATCATGAAGTTCGCCCACAAGGGCGCGGTCGACGACACGCTGGTGCGGATTATCAGGGGCAACGTGCGCGAGCCGGATCAGCTGATCGGCGACATCTACGCGCTGGCCAATTGTAACGAGATCGGCCACCGGCGTCTGGTCGGCATGATGGAGGAATTCGGGCTGGACGATATCGACGGTGTCGCGACATTCATCCTCGATAACTCTCACCGGGCGACGGTTGAACGGATCGCGGCCTTGCCGCAGACCTCGGCGTCAGGCGAAATGACGATGGACGGGTTTGACCGCCCTATCACCCTGAAGGTGCAGGTCACGGTCAAGGGCGACCATATCATGACCGATTTTGCAGGCACGTCAGGTGTCGACAAGAAAGGCATCAACTGCCCGCTGGTCTATACCAAAGCCTACGCCTGCTATGCGCTGAAGGTGGCGATTGCGCCTGACATTCCGAACAACGCGGCGTCGCTGGCCCCGTTTCAGGTGACTGCCCCCGAAGGGACCATTGTCAACGCGCTGCACCCGGCACCCGTGGCCTTGCGCCATATCGTCGGGCATTTTGTCCCGGATGCAGTGTTTGACGCCTTCGACAAGATCGTGCCCGGTGTCGTGCCTGCCGAAGGGGCAGGGTGCCTGTGCAATTTTCAGGTCTCCTTGCGACCGCGCACCGACGCGCCTGCACCGGACCACGCCAGACGGGCAGAGGTGCTGACCTTCAATTCTGGGGGCTCTGGTGCGCGGCCCGATCATGACGGCATGAACGCGACCGCCTTTCCATCCGGCGTGATGACCATGCCGATAGAGGCGACCGAACATGCAGGCCCCGTCATCATCTGGCGTAAAGAGCTGCGGCCCGGCAGTGGCGGCGCTGGCCGGATGCGCGGCGGTTTGGGTCAGTATATGGAAGTCGGCGCGCAAGACGGGCATGAGTTTGATATCCAGGCCATGTTCGACCGTGGCAAGCACCCCGCCAGAGGCCGCCGTGGTGGCCGCAATGGCGCACCAACCACGATCGCGCAGGACGATGGCACGCCGATGCATGTCAAAGGCAAACAGTTCGTGCCGCATGGGCGACGCGTCGTGATGGCCTTTCCCGGCGGTGCTGGCTATGGCGACCCCGGCGACCGCCCCAGGGATCTGGTCAGGCGCGATCTGGCGCGCGGCTACATCTCGGTGGCAGAGGCGGCGGATGATTACGGCTTGACCGAAGAAGAGATTGCCGCCGTCATGGCGGATGTGGCCAATGGCGTCACAAAGTGACCGCCGCCAGCAGGAAGGGACGTATTGCGCAATGACATTGAAGAAACTTGTTCTGACAGGGGCCGCCGGCCGGCTTGGCACGCAGTTGCGCAAGCCGCTGGCAGAGATGTGCGACACGCTGGTGTCGTCGGACATTGCCGACAGCATCAGCGATCTGGCCGCGAATGAGACCTATGTCCGCGCCGATCTGACGGATCTGGCTGCCATCACGGCCCTGCTGGAAGGGGCCGACATGGTGGTGCATTTCGGGGCCATCGGTGACGAGGCCCCGATGGATCAGCTGTGGGGCCCGAATTTCTATGGCGCCTATACGGTGTGGGAGGCCGCGTACCGCAACAAGCTGCGCCGTGTTGTCTATGCGTCCTCCATCCATGCGGTCGGGATGCACAAGAAGACAGACTTCATCGGCATCGACGCGCCACATAAGCCAGACACGTTCTATGGTCTGGCCAAATGCTTTGCCGAGGATCTGGCAAGCCTTTACTGGGCCAAGCGCGGGCTGGAATCGGTCTGCCTGCGCATCCTGTCCTGCGCGCAGGTGACAAACCCGCGCGCCGTCGGGTCATGGCTGTCCTATGACGATCTGATCCATTTGGTGCAGCGGGCGATTGACACGCCGATCACCGGATTTTCAGTGGTTTACGGTGTGTCCAACAATGACCGCGCGCCGGTGGACAACGCCAAGGCACAGCACCTTGGCTACCGGCCCAAGGACAACGCCGAAGAATTCGCCGCAGAGATCTATGCCGAAGCCGGGCCGCTCGACCCCCATGATCCGGCCAACACCCATCACGGCGGCCCCTTTGCATCGGTTGCGTTGGGCAATAGCGGCGTCGCCTTTCTGAACCTTGCAGAAGAAGACAGCTGATCGCCAGTACACTCTCGCGGGTCTGGCAGGCTTGCCTTCACACTGCCGAAGTTTAGGTCTTTGTTTGTCATCATAGGCAGAAACTGCCTATGGTGGTGGGGTTGGCCTGCAACAGGGCCACAAGAAGACCCGAGGGAGAACGCGACATGTCGAAGGACCCAGAGCCGGATCAGACAAAGGTGATGCAGAAAACAGTGCAGCCGCCCAAGTTTCTGACCGAACCGGTTCTGGATGCGCTCAACGCAGGCACCCATGGTGCCCCGTTCGAAGTCCTCGGCCCGCATAAGCAAGGCAACAGGCGCTGGATTGTCACGCTGCAGCCCGGTGCGGCAGAGGTGACAGCGCGTGTTGGCAAGGCTGCCACCGCACTGACACGCATCAAGGGAGATGTGTTCGCGGCCCCTGTGCCCGGCAAGGACTACACGCTGGATATCGTCTTTGCCGGCGGGGCGCATGTGACGCCAGATCCCTATGCCTTCGGCCCGGTCCTTGGTGATATGGATGCCTACCTGATCGGCGAGGGCACACATCAGCAGTTATGGCGCGCGCTGGGCGCGCATGTGATAACCCATGAGGGCACTGACGGGGTGCATTTCGCGGTCTGGGCACCAGACGCCAAACGGGTATCCGTCGTGGGCGATTTCAACACCTGGGATGGGCGACGCCACGCCATGCGCCGCGTCGGCAGCACCGGCGTGTGGGAGATTTTCTTGCCCGCCTTGGGTGATGGCACATTATACAAATACGAGGTGATCGGCGCTGACGGTGCTGCAAGGCTGAAGGCCGACCCGGTTGGGTTCGGGTCACAGCATCCGCCGGAAAAAGCATCTGTCGTGCGGGATATCACTGGCTATGGCTGGGACGACGCCGACTGGATGGCGGCGCGCAAAGCGCGCGGCGCGCTTGATGCGCCCGTGTCGATCTATGAGGTGCATCTGGGCTCTTGGCGGCGCAAATGGGACGAAGCCGGACGCCCGCTGTCCTACAAGGAACTGGCCGACGAACTGATCGCCTATGTCACATATATGGGTTTTACGCATATCGAGCTTTTGCCGGTGTCGGAGTTTCCCTTTGACGGATCATGGGGGTATCAGCCGGTTGGCCTTTATGCCCCGACGATCCGATTTGGCCCGCCGCATGAATTTCGTGATCTGATAGATGCCGCCCATGCGGCAGGCGTCGGCGTCCTGCTGGATTGGGTGCCGGGGCATTTTCCGACAGATGACCACGGGCTGGCCCGCTTTGATGGCACAGCCCTTTATGAACACGCCGACCCGCGCGAAGGTTTCCATCAGGACTGGAACACCCTGATCTACAACTACGGCCGGACAGAGGTGAAAAACTACCTTGTGTCCAACGCGCTGTATTGGATGGAGGAATACCACCTCGACGGGCTGCGCGTGGATGCTGTCGCATCAATGCTTTACCGCGATTACTCGCGCGCCGAAGGCCAGTGGATTCCAAACAAGGATGGCGGGCGAGAGAACTACGAGGCGATTGATTTTCTCAAAGAAATGAACACCACTGTCTACGCCGCCCACCCTGATGTGATGACCGTGGCCGAGGAAAGCACATCCTTTCCCGGTGTCTCGCGCCCGGTCAATTTTGGTGGTCTTGGCTTTGGCTACAAATGGAATATGGGCTGGATGAACGACACGCTGTCCTACATGCAGCGCGACCCGGTCCACCGTCAGTACCACCACGACAACATGACATTCGGCATTCACTATGCCTTTTCGGAAAACTTCATCCTGCCGATCAGCCATGATGAGGTGGTGCACGGCAAAGGGTCGATGTTGTCGAAAATGCCCGGTTCAATCGACGAAAAATTCGCGAATCTGCGCGCCTACTATGCCTTCATGTGGACGCATCCGGGCAAGAAGCTGTTGTTCATGGGCTGCGAATTTGCCCAGCCGGAAGAGTGGAACCACAACGCTGCCCTGAACTGGGAAGCCTCCGGCATGGGTGCGCACAAGGGCGTGCAGACGTTGGTGCGTGACCTCAACCATCTCTACCGCGACACGCCTGCGCTTTATGAAAACGACTGCAACCAATCGGGTTTTCAGTGGTTAAACGGTGATCCGCAGCAATCCACCTTGGGATACGTGCGGTTTGGCAATGACGGGACGGCGCCGGTGGTGGTGATGTGCAATTTCACCCCCGTCATGCGGGAAAATTTCCGAGTCGGCGTGCCTGTGGCGGGCCACTGGGATGAGGTGCTCAACACCGATTCTGAGGTTTATGGTGGTGGTAACCGCGGCAATCTGGGCGGTGTCGACAGCACTGCAACGCCTGCCGACGGACAAGACCAATCTGTCCAGCTGGCGCTGCCACCGCTATCGGTGGTGATCCTGAGACTGGCAGATTGAAGATTTGAAGGGGAGGAAGACGATGGACCATAACCGACTTTCACAACGCGCGATGGTGTTTGTCCTGGCCGGGGGGCGTGGCAGCCGCCTGAAAGAATTGACAGACAGACGGGTGAAACCCGCGGTCTATTTCGGCGGGAAGGCACGGATCATCGACTTTGCCCTGTCAAACGCACTGAACTCTGGCATCCGGCGCATGGCGATTGCCACGCAGTACAAGGCCCACAGCCTGATCCGCCACATGCAGCGCGGCTGGAACTTTTTCCGGGCCGAACGCAATGAATACCTCGATATCCTGCCTGCCTCGCAACGCTCTGGGAACGAAAACTGGTACCTTGGTACAGCTGATGCAGTGACCCAGAACATCGACATCGTCGACAGCTATGGCATGGACTACGTCATCATTCTGGCAGGCGACCACAGCTACAAGATGGATTATGAGATCATGCTGCGCCAGCATGTGGAAAACGGCGCAGACGTCACCGTCGGCTGCCTGACCGTCCCACGGATGGAGGCCACCGCATTCGGCGTGATGGCGGCTGACAAATCAGGGCAGATCACATCGTTTCTGGAAAAGCCTGCTGATCCGCCAGCAACACCTGAGGACCCCGACAAGGCGCTGGCTTCGATGGGGATATACGTCTTCAAATGGTCCTTTCTGCGTGACCTTTTGCGCAAGGATGCCGAAGATCCGAATTCGTCACATGACTTCGGCAATGATCTGATCCCTGAGATCGTCAAGAACGGCAAAGCCTACGCCCACCGCTTTACCGACAGCTGCGTCAGGCACGAGGGCGCGCCAGCCTATTGGAAGGACGTTGGCACAGTTGATGCGTTCTGGGAAAGCAACATCGACCTGACGAATTTCACGCCAGAACTGGACCTCTGGGACAAGAACTGGCCGATCTGGACCTATTCGGAAAGCGTGCCACCGGCCAAGTTTATCCACGATGAACGTGACAGGCGCGGCATGGCGATTTCGTCGATGGTGTCCGGTGGTTGCATCATCTCGGGGACAGAAGTGCGCAATTCGGTTCTGTTTACCAATGTGCACACCAATTCCTATGCTGTGCTGGATCATGCGGTGGTCATGCCCAATGTCGTGGTCAACCGATCCGCCCGCTTGCGGCAGGTGGTGATCGACAGCGGTGTGACCATTCCCGAAGGCCTCGTCGTCGGGGAAGATCCGGCGGAAGACGCCAAGTGGTTCCGCGTGACAGAGCGGGGAACGACGCTGATCACGCAGTCCATGCTCAACAAACGTGCCGCGGGGAAATGACGCAGGTTCTTTCGGTCGCCTCTGAATGCGCGCCGCTGGTGAAAACCGGCGGACTGGCCGATGTGGTCGGCGCCTTGCCGTCGGCGTTGGCGCCATTGGGCGTGACGATGCGCACGCTGATCCCCGGATATCCGGCGGTGATGACCAAAGTCAAAAAGGCCAAGGCTGTGGTCAGCTTCACTGATCTGTTTGGTGGACCGGCCAAGGTTCTGGCTGTGAAAGCGGCTGGGCTTGACCTGTTGGTCCTGGATGCGCCGCACCTCTATGACCG
>JAHDGO010000099.1 GCA_020627605.1 Yoonia sp. | reverse complement strand
TGGTGAAGAAGAAGGTGATCGCCACCATATGCGCCGGGTTGTAGTGGAAGTTGCCGTAGGCGTAGCCGACGTTATTCACCCAGTCGAGGTGGCTGAAAATGCCGTAGGGAAACGCATGTCCCCAGGCCCCCAGCAAGACAGGGCGGATCACCACCAGTGTGACATAGGCCAGAATGGCCACGCCGAAGGCAAAGGGCACGTGATAGCCGATGCCCAGTTTGCGGCAGATCTCGACCTCGCGCATCATCCAGCTGACAAAGGCGCCGATCGCGCAGATCGTGATGATCTGCCATAACCCACCATCAAGCAGCGGCGCGGCACCAAGGCCGTATTCCAGCGGCGGCGGGTTGATGGAAATCAACCACGGGTTCCATGTGGGGCCTTGGCTGGCCCCGTAAAAAATCAGAATTGTCCCAAGGACGGCGAAAAAGAACGTCGTGACCCCGAAGAAGCCAACGTAAAATGGCCCCACCCAAAAGTCGAACAGATCACCGCCTACCAATGTCCCGCCACGGACCCGGTATTTTCTCTCGAAGCTGAGCTGTGCCATCTTCCTACTCCATTTCTGACAGGCCCTGCGTCCCCGTTCGGGCGCGCCCTGTCGTCGTCGATATCGGTGTTTGCCGCGGGCGGATCAGACGTCCCGCCCGCAGCGTGTTTGTCATCCCGAAGGACTGATTACATGCCATCGCCAAAGGCGAGTGCGAACCAGTTGGTTTCAGGATTGCTCAGCAGGACGAGGTGAATCATCGCTGCAAGCAAAAACAGGAAAACGCCCTGCGCCACGAACACGCGGCGGGGGTCGAAGACCAGCCAGATTTTGTAGAACTGTGCCATTCTCGGTTTCCTCTCTTACCAGCTGAACCAGGGCAGCTTGATGTACGTCAGCACGTGAGCAACCACGGCAACGATCGTGAAGATCGTAAACCCGCTCATGTAGACTGCGTGCAGCTCCTGGGCCTGCTCGTCAGTGAGACCTGTGAAAGACAGATCTGATTTGTCAGCCATGTTTTGTCTCCAAAATTAAGTACTGACGCCGCGCACCCCCCGCGGCCGGGTTACGACAAGGGCTCATCCCTTGCCCCAATCCATCACCCCGGGGGGGAGCGATGAACATCGGATGCCCGTTGCCGGGCAAATCTCGAACAGCCGCAATCATGCAGAGAAGATCTGCGGCGTGATAATACGGGCCTGGCTCCAGGCCTTGGCAATCGGGCCTTTGGCGGGCAGCTCCATCCGGCGTGCTGCGGACAGCACCCATGTCAGAAGGCACAACGGCAGCGTGGCCACGAAGATCAGCGCGAAATACGCGTAATACTCGCGTTTTGGCGGCGCAGTGCGCGCCCGCATTACTGGCGCGTCTGAGGTAAAGTCAGTCATGTCCGTCCTCCCGAAGATGATTGCAGTGTCTCGACGGTCTCAAGAACAACCCGGTCGTTGCCGGCGTCGAGGGCTGCACGCTCTGCTGCGTCCCGCAGCGATTTGGCGGCAGAAATCCGTGTCAGAATGGGATGCGTCGCCACGATCTCATCCAGTTTGGCCTGTGCGTCAGCGTCCCATGGGAAATCGCGGCGCAGCGGCGTCAGTGTGGCATCTGTGGCGTCCATCTCACTGCCCAGTGGCAGGATGTGGAACAGCGCATCAAACAGGCCGTTGCAGACCTCTTGCAGCATATAGGTTGCACCTGCATATCCCATGAACGGCGTACCCGTGGCGCGCCGGATCGCGGCACCGGGGAAACTGGCGGGGATGAACACCGGCTGCGGTCCGTGGCCCGCCTTGGCTTCGGCCATATACATTTTCTCGTTGATTGACCCCAGCACGACCAGCGGGCGCTTTTGGTGGATCAGGCTGCGCACCTCGTCATTGTTGGTCTTCTTGCCCCGGCAGCGGGCGACGGCAAAGGCGCAGGGAAAGCCCAGATCACCCTCAAGGTAGTGGCGCACACCACGGGCATAGGTTTCATTGGCCACAATGCCGAATTCGGCGGTGGCAAAGAAATCCTGTGTCACCGACCGCCACAGATCCCAGACCGGTTTGATCGTCGAATGCTTTTCGCGTTCAATGAACGGCTCGGGGTCCAGCCCGGTCAATTCACCCAGCTTGCGCAGGAATTTCGTTGTGCTGTCGATGCCAAAGGGGGCTTGCAGATATGGCTTGCCCAATACCTCGCAAAGCCCACGCCCAAACTCACGGTACATGGTCACATTCACATCGGCATTCACCAGATTGCGCATCTCGGCCACATGGGCGCCCAGCGGCATGACCATATTGACCTCTGCGCCGATCCCTTCGACCAGACGCCGGATCTCGGCCAGATCGGATGGCATGTTGAACGCGCCATACATCGGCCCGAGGATATTCACGCGCGGCTTGTCGCCCTCGGCGCGCTTTTTCTCTGGCGGCATACGCCCCTTGGTCATGCCAAATTCGGTGAAAATCCATGTCATGGCCCGGTCGGCGCATTCCCATTGATCTTCATCAATCGTGCGTGGCAGGAACCGCTGGATATTGGTGCCCTGCGGGGTGACACCGCCGCCGATCATCTCGGCAATGGACCCGGTCACGACAACAGCGGGCAGCGCAGGGTCCAGCGTGTCCCACGCGCGTTTCATCGCCTCTTCGGTGCCTTCACCCATCTCGGTTTCGCCAAGCCCGGTGACGACAATCGGCAATTCATGCGGCGGCAGCCCGTCGGTATAGTGCAGCACAGAGGTGACAGGCAGGTTTTCGCAGCCCACCGGCCCATCAATCACGACCTGCAAGCCCTTGACGGCGCAGAAGGCATAAACAGCCCCCCAGTAACCGCCAGCGCGATCATGATCGGTGACTAACATGCGCCACCTCCGATCAAAGGCGTACTGCCGCCATTGGCTGTGCCAATGGCTTTCCCGCACCGTGGCGATTTTGTTCCAAAATACGCCACTAGATCATCTCCTGCGCTTTGGCAGCGCGCGCCATCTTGTCGAGCTTTTTCTGATGCTGCGCGCGAAAGTCCGGCCGCAGGTTCGGCGTGCCTTCCCAGACGCCAGCCGTGTCGCCGCTGCCGACGCCTTCGAAAAATCCGCGCATGCGGTCCATCTTCTCTTTCCCGGCAATCGCGGCATTCACGACCTGAGCCAGCGAGCCCCCACCCGCTGGCCCCATGAGTGGCCGGGCCGAAATCAAATTGGTGAAGTAGAGGGATGGAATACCCTGTTCCTTGGCGTGCTGGACAACCGGTGTGGTGCCGATGGCCAGATCAGGCTTGATCGCGTCAACGGCGGACAGATCATCCTCTAGCGAGGCACGGTATTTCACCTTCACGCCTTTGGACGCCAGCCATTCGGCATCCGCCGCAGACCATGGGGTCTTTGGGCAAGCCGTGCCGACATAGGGCACATCCGCTCCGCTTTCGATCAGCAGGCGTGCGACCAGCAGTTCGGAGCCTTCATAGCCCGACAAGGTCACTGTGCCCTTGATCCGCGCCGCTTGCAGCGCTTCGGAAATTGCTGGCAGGAAGGCGTTCTGCGCGGCTGCAATCTGTGCCGCCGGTACACCCATCGCCTCGCCGATGTTCATCAGCCAGGCCGCCGTGCCGTTATATCCGACAGGGGCAGAGCCCACGATGGGACGGCCCGCCGCCTGAAACTCGCGGACAGAGGCGGTATAGAACGGGTGGATCGCCGCGACGACACCGCAATCAAGTGCTGCATAAAGTTCGCGCCATTCACGGGTCGGCACAACCGGACCGGCGGCCAGACCCATGGGGGCCAGCATCGCGCCAATCATCATCGGATCAGCCGGGAACATTTCCCCCAGCAGCGCCACGGTCGGGCGATCTGACTTGCCGCCAACTGGCGCCTGCACCGGCCCTGCCGCGATTTCCTCGCGGGCATAGTTCAGCATGGCACCGGCCAGCACATCCTTGGCCTCTGCATGGGTCGGGATGCCAAAGCCCGGCACATCAATCCCCACGATGCGGACGCCGTTGATTTCCTTGGGCAACAGCCGCAGCGGCACACCGGATGCGGTGGGCACACACAGGTTGGTCACCACAATCGCGTCATAGCGATCAGGATCGGCCATATCATGCACGCTTTCGCGGATATCCTCGAACAGCTTGCCTGTGACCAAGGTCTCAGAGTTGAACGGCACATAACCGACAGAGCGGCGCGCACCGTAGAAATGTGACACGAACGTCAGACCGTAGACACAACAGGCGGAGCCTGACAGCACGGTGGCCACACGTTTCATCCGCAGGCCCACACGCAAAGACCCGAAGGCAGGGCACATGCTCTGCGGCTGATCGTGGGGTCCTTGCGGATAGTCCCGCGCGTATTGATCCAGAATGTCGGATTTGCCAGCCGCACGCGCGGCGGCTTCCATCGTTGCGGCGCCGGCGGTGCAGCCGCCATCAAGGGCGGTTTGCTGCACGCCATCTGACAGATCGGGCGCATCCTCACGCGCCACGCCCTCGATGATCCGAACATCGCCAGCGTCATCATAGCCGACCTCATAGCCTTGGGTGGTCGCCTCAGGCGTCGTCATAGATGACCTCCAGGCTTTCCTTTGGCTTGGCGTTCTTGCCACGCATGTCGACGTCAGTGGCAGGCACCAGCTCATAGTCGCCGCCGGTGTCCTTGCTATCAAAGAGCGCCAGCAGACCGTCCTGATCCAGTGGTGCGGGGCGCACCGGCGGGGCAATGCCAACAGCGCTGGCCAGACCTTCAAACATCGGGCCCCACTTGCTTTGATGGGTGCCGACGATCTGGTAGTTGGCGGATTTCTTGCGCAGGTCGTCGTCCTGCGGGATTGCGGCAAGCACGGGGATATCGACAGCCTTGGCAAAGGCCTGCGCCTCGCCCGTGCCGTCGTCCTTGTTGATGACCAGACCGGCCACGCCGACATTGCCACCCAGCTTGCGGAAATATTCCACCGCCGAACAGACGTTATTGGCCACATAAAGCGACTGCAGATCGTTTGATCCTACCAAAATTACCTTTTGTGCCATGTCGCGCGCGATGGGCAGGCCAAAGCCGCCGCAGACCACGTCACCCAGAAAGTCGAGGAGGACGTAGTCAAAGTCCCAGTCATGGAACCCGAGCTTTTCCAACAGCTCAAACCCGTGGATGATGCCGCGGCCACCGCAGCCACGGCCAACCTCTGGTCCGCCAAGCTCCATCGCAAAGACACCGCCGCGCTTGAAACAGACATCACCGATCTGCACCTCTTCACCAGCGATCTTCTTTTTCGCCGAGGTTTCGATGATCGTCGGGCAGGCCTTGCCGCCAAACAGCAGGCTGGTGGTGTCCGATTTCGGGTCGCAGCCGATCAGCAACACGCGCTTGCCCATCTCCGCCATCATATGGCTGAGGTTGGCCAGCGTGAACGACTTGCCGATGCCGCCCTTGCCGTAGATCGCGATGATCTGGGTCTTGGACGTGGGTTCGCCCTGCGGCACCTCCAGCGTCGGTTCTTCCGCCGCCTCATCCCGCAACCGCTGATCGAAATCCTTCAGGTTTGGAATTTCATCTTTCATGCGGGTCCCCAGTTCAAAATCATTCTCAGGCAGGCCGGATCGGTAAAGGCTGTCTGATAGGCCTCTTGCGCTGTCGCGGCTGGCTGTTGGTGTGTGATCAGATCCGCCAGTTCCAGATCGCAGCTTTCAACCAGCGCGCGGGTGGCGGTCATATCGTCGGCAGTCCATTCCGCACTGATGCGGAATCGGGCCTCTTTCATGAAGGCAGGCGGAAAGGCGAATTGCAGCGGGGCTGTGTAGAAACCTGCCAGCACAATCTCGCCCCCTTTGGCGATACGGCCGATCAGGTCGTTGAGAAGATCACCCTGACCGGATGCATCATAGATCGATGTGTAATCGCGGCGCGGATCGGCCTCTGGTGTGGTGACCTGATAGCCAGCGGCGCCATCCATGCGCTGCGGGTCCACTTCCCACACGGTGGGGGCCGGGGCCCCTGCTGCGATAGTCAGCCGGGCCAAGAGCCGCCCAAGAACGCCGTGGCCGACGATCAGATCAGGCACCATCTTGCCCGGTCCCGCCATGGCATGGCGCGCCGTTGCGGCGAGCGCCAGCAGCGCACCTGCGGCACCAAGCCCGCGGTCAATGCGGGTGACACGGGCAGCTTTGGTCACAATCGTCTGGGCGGCAGCGCCGAACAGGCCGTGCGCGCCCTCGTAACAACTGGCACCGGGGACAAAGACATGCTCGCCCACGCGATAACCGCTGTCTGCGCCAGCCTCGACCACCTCGCCAGCAGCCTCATATCCGGGGATCAGGGGGTAGCCCATGCCGGGGAACGGCGGCATCTGCCCGCTCCAGAACAGCTTCTCTGTGCCGGTGGAAATGCCGGAATGCTGAATTGCGACGACAATATCATCCGCTGCAGGGGGCACGATTCCCACTGTGTCCAGCCGCAGCTGACCCGGCGCAGATAGTATTACAGCGTTGGTTTCCAACGTTTTCTCCCACCGCCGCAGTCCAGGAGTGGTCCGGGATTGCGACATTTTGTCAACGTCAGTTTAGCCTGACAGGTGCTTGTGTCAATTGATTTAGACAACACGAGTGTCAACTTGACTTGACAGCCGTGACCACGGAGGTGACGAAGCCCCGCCGCGACGCCGGCGTAGCGATGTCGGTAAAGCCTGCAGCCTTCAGCAGCGCCGCGATCTGCGCGGCGGATCGTGCCCGCCCCGTGCGCATCGCCATGCAGTAAAGCGCGAAATAGGCGTCACCCGCGCGCTGGGGCTGATCGCCGCCTGTCATGGGTTCTGAAATCAGAATCCGCCCCCCCGGCGGCAGCGCCGCGA
This sequence comes from Yoonia sp., assembly GCA_020627605.1. Lineage (GTDB taxonomy): Bacteria > Pseudomonadota > Alphaproteobacteria > Rhodobacterales > Rhodobacteraceae > Yoonia. The sequence goes on along the minus strand of JAHDGO010000099.1, from coordinate 452 downwards.
AGGCGGCGCGCAGCAATGCGGCGACAGTGTCATCGGCGTGGTCGTAAAGAACCCTCACAAGGCTGATCATGTCCGCCCCTTCGGGCAGCGGATCATCACGGAACGACCCCCAGATCACACGCGCCCGCTCTGTCAGTCCGGCAGCGGCAAACCTTGCATCGGCCGCAGGGGCCACCCCCGGCAGGTCAAAAAGGACGAGGCGGATGTCAGGATAGGCCGTGCCCACGGCCTCCAGGAACGTGCCGGTGCCACCGCCGACATCAACGATGGCCTTGACCCCGCCCAGATCGACCGCATCCAGCGTATCCTCGGCCACAAGGATCTGACTATCAGCCATCAGCTTGGAATAGCGCGCCGCGGTGGCTGGATCACTGGCACCGGATGCGCCAAAGACATACGGCCAGAAATCCGCCAGTTCGGTCTCCACCTCACCCCGGAAGAACGCCACAGGG
>JAHDGO010000098.1 GCA_020627605.1 Yoonia sp. | reverse complement strand
CGGCAATCGGGTCGGTCGACGTGCACATCGGCGCTGTAGTCCGCAGGATCGCCAAGGATCTGCCAGCTGTCGTTGCGATAGACCTCCAGCCCTTCGAAATTCGCCTTGTAGCCCATCTTGCGGCTGCCGGGCACCCAATAGCCCAGGTAGACATAAGGCAGGCCAAGTTCCTGCGCGATGCGGATATGATCAAGGATCACGTAGGTCCCCAGCGACAGCCGTTCCTGTGCCGGGTCAAAGAAGGAATAGACCATCGACAGACCATCATCGAGGATATCTGTCAGGCAGACAGCGGCCAGCGCATCACCATCCGCATATTCGATCAGACGCGAGCGGATCGGCGTTTCCTCGACCATGGCCGCGACTTCAAACATATCCATGTCAGCCATGCCGCCAGTCGCATGACGGCCGTCCAGATACTGGCGGAACAGGTCGTATTGTTCTTCCGTGGCCCAGGGTGAGGTCGCGCGCCTTGTCAGATGCTGGGCGCGTTTGTCGACCCGGCGCTGGCTGCGGCTGGGGGTGAAACGCGCGACATTGATGCGCGCCGACATACATGCGGCGCATTCGGCACAGGATGGGCGGTACAGCACATTCTGCGACCGGCGAAAGCCCTGTTTGGACAGCGCATCGTTCAGCTTTTCTGCCGTGTCGCCCTGCAATGCAGTAAACAACTTCCGCTCCATCCGGCCCTCAAGATAAGGGCAGGGCTGAGGCGCAGTGACATAGAACTGCGGGGCAATTGGCAGCGTGTGGCGCATGGATGTCCTGAGCGTTGTTAGGCGAACCTTAGCAACGGATATGGGATTGGCCAAGCCCCCCGTCAAATAGGGCTTTGCACGCGCGGGTTGTGGCCGCAGATGCAAAAACGCCCCGGCGGAAACCGGGGCGTCTGTGTGTCACCGATGCGGCCACGCCAGGGGGGAAGGATGGCCCGGCAGGGTGACATTAGGCAGTGGCGGGACCGTCGCGTGTTTCAGCGTCGTAGTCTTCGCTCATCTTCTTGGCGCGGTCGTCCATGAACTGGTCAAACTCTGCCTTGTCCTTTGCCTCACGCAAGCGGCGCAGGAAGGCTTCAAAATTGTCCTGCTCTTCTTCCAGACGGCGCAGCGTTTCGGTCTTGTAGGCGTCAAACGCGCTGTTGCCGGAAGATTTTGTCATGTGGCGCATCCGGCCACGGGTCATGGACGTGTTGCAGGATGAAAACATGCGTTTGCTCCAGATCATATAGGCGAGAAGGGCAAGGCCAATTGGCCAGACGAAGATGAAGCCAAGAACCATGGCGGCGATCCATGCGCCTTTGCCACGCTCATCTAGCCAGGATTCGGCACGGGCAAAAAACCCAGGACGATGATCAATGCTCATCGGGGACGGGGTTGCGGCGGTGTTCATTGGGCGGCTCCTTGATTGGGTTTGTGTCAATGTGAATGTCTTTCACATCACCAATATTGGGATAAGGCCGCTCTGCTTCAAGAGAAAATGTGAATGTTTTTTACATTTACTTTTATTTGATAGTGAAATCAGCAAGTTGCGCACCGGAAATCCGGATAAGATCATCCGGCGCAACGGGGAAAATATGCCGTGGCGTGCCCGCTGCGGCGTAGATTTGGGTGAATTCTGCGAGTCGGAGATCAAAAAACGCCCTGATCGGATGCAGATGACCGATCGGGGCAACGCCGCCGATGGCGAAACCGGTCTGCGCGCGGATCAGGGCCGCGTCAGCCTTGCCCAGCGGCTCGCCTGCCAGCGCGCTGGCCTTGTCGGTATCGACCTGATTGCCGCCGGCGGTGATGAACAGCACCGCATTGCCGCTGGACTGCCCGGCAAAGATCACGGATTTCGCAATCTGGTCGAGCGCGCAGCCAGCCGCATCGGCCGCCTGCGCCGCCGTGCGTGTTTCTGGCCCAAGTTCCAGCGGGCTGACATCCAGCCCGCTGTCAGCAAGGGCGGCGATCACACGTTTGAGACTCTTACTCATGTTCAACATGTCCTTTTTGCAAACTGTAACGGCGCGCAGCGCATTGACCAGCCTTGGGGCGGTCTGCACTGTGCGTCTATGTCATTTCACGCCAGATTGACCCGCAGCCCCCGCCCGCATGACCCGACCCGGGCGGCGGAAACGCTCGACCTGTTGCCGGGCCTGCCGGGCGGTACTGCTGGCGTGGTGGCAGGGGCGGCAGGATGCAGCCCCTATCTTGCAGGGCTATTGGAGAGGGAAGCGGCGTGGATCGTGCCCGCGCTGGCCGACCCCGAGGGTGCGATTGCGACGCTTTTGGAAGACCTCGCGCTGATCCCGCTGGAGGGTCTGATGGATGGGTTGCGGCAGGCCAAGCGGCGCGTGGCGTTACTGATTGCCTTGGCTGACCTCGGCGGTGTCTGGCCGTTGGAGGTGGTGACGCAAGTCCTGACCGATTTCGCAGATGCGGCGGTGCAGACCTGCCTGACCGCATTGGTCGGTGCAGAGGTCGCGCGCGGCAAGCTGCCCGAGGGCACTGACCTTGCCGGCAATGCGGGCATGGTTGTGCTGGCCATGGGCAAGATGGGCGCGGGAGAGTTGAACTATTCTTCCGACATCGACCTGATCTGCCTTTTTGATGAAACCCGCTATCACCCTGATGACTATCACGCGGTGCGTGCGGCGTTCATTCGCGTGACGCGGAAAATGACGGCGCTGCTGTCAGAGGTGCGTGCCGGCGGCTATGTCTTTCGCACAGATCTGCGCTTGCGGCCCGATGCATCAGTCACGCCGGTGTGCCTTTCGATGGAAACGGCAGAGCGGTATTACGAAAGCGTCGGACGCACGTGGGAAAGGGCGGCCTATATCAAGGCCCGCGTCTGTGCTGGCGATCAGGATGCTGGCGCGCGCTTTCTGGACACGCTGCGCCCCTTTGTCTGGCGCAAGCATCTGGATTTTGCGGCCATTCAGGACGCTCATGACATGCGGTTGCGCATCCGCGATCACAAGGGACTGCATGGCCCACTGGTGCTGGACGGCCACAACGTGAAACTGGGGCGCGGCGGCATCCGCGAGATCGAGTTCTTTACCCAGACGCGGCAGTTGATCGCTGGCGGGCGTGATCCGTCGCTGCGGGTTCGCGACACCAAGACAGGGTTGGAACGGCTGGCACGCGCAGGCTGGATGCCAGAGGACACCGCCAACCGGCTTTACACCCATTACAGCGCCCACCGCGAGGTGGAACACCGGCTGCAGATGATCAACGACGCCCAGACCCAGATATTACCACATGATGATGCCGGGTTTGCCAGACTGGCCGATTTCATGGGTACGGATGTGGACAACTTGCGCCATACCCTGACGACCCGATTTGAGGATGTGCATAGCCTGACCGAAGGGTTCTTTGCCCCCAGTGACACACCGGCCCGGCCCAAAGGGGCATGGGGGGCGGATGTCATGGCCCGCTGGCACAGCTATCCGGCCTTGCGGTCCGCCCGTGCGACAGAGATTTTTGACCGCCTGACCCCGATGATCATGGAGCGTCTGCAAGAGGCTGCAAAGCCCGAAGAGGCGCTGGCGCAATTTGACGGATTTCTGGCGGGCCTGCCCGCAGGTGTGCAGCTTTTCTCGCTGTTTGAGGCAAACCCGCAGTTGACCCAGTTGATCGTTGATATTTGCGCCACGGCACCTGCGCTGGCGCAGTATCTGTCGCGCAATGCTGCTGTGCTGGATGCGGTCATCGGCGGTGCAGAGGTGTTAGAGGCAGAGCTGCGCGCGGCACTCGCCGCATTGGATGACTATGAGGCGCAGCTTTTGACGACCCGCCGCTGGGCCAAGGAATGGCATTTTCGCATCGGCGTGCATTTGCTGCGAGGCCTGACCGATGCCGACCAGAGCAGCCAACAATATGCAGAGCTGGCGCAGGCCGTCATCGCCGCCCTCTGGCCTGCGGTGACAGCCGAATTTGCGCGCAAACATGGGCCCCCGCCGGGACGGGGTGTTGCGGTGGTGGCCATGGGCTCGCTTGGGGCGGGGCGGCTGACGGCGGCCTCGGATCTGGATCTGATCGTGATCTACGATGAACAGGGGCAAGAGGCGTCAGAGGGACCAAGGCCGCTGGCGACACGTCCCTATTTTGCCCGTTTGACGCAGGCGCTTGTCACCGCACTCAGCGCGCCAATGGCCGAGGGGCGATTGTATGAGGTGGACATGCGGTTGCGTCCCTCTGGCAGGCAGGGGCCGGTGGCCACATCACTGACCGCCTTCAAGGACTATCAGCGCAACGAGGCCTGGACGTGGGAGCATCTGGCGCTGACCCGCGCCCGCGCCATCGCGGGGCCAGCCGACCTGTGTCAGGATATCGATGGCTTTCGTCAGGACCTCTTGCAGGAAAAATCGCAAGGTGCCGCGATCAAGACGGATGTGGCAGATATGCGCCGCCGTATCGCAGAGGCGAAGGCAGATGCGGGATTCTGGGACGTCAAGATCGGCCCGGGCCGCTTGCAGGATATCGAGCTGTTTGCGCAGGCCATGGCGCTTGGTGCCGGGGCAGGGGTGCGCGATTTGCCAGGCCAATTGCAGTGCGGCGTCGCGGGGGGCGTGTTGGATGCCGCAGACAGGTTGGCATTGATCGACGCGGCGGGGCTTTTCTGGCAATTGCAAACCGGCGCGCGGTTGCTGACCGGAGGGACATTGGACATGGCGCAATTGGGCGAGGGGGCAAAGCGGCTGATCCTGCGGCAAACCGGTGCAGCAGATATCGATGCGCTGACCGGGCGTATGACGACACTGTCGCAGCAGGCCGACACCATCATCACACGTGGGTTGGGGGCCGTCTGATGGCAGAGGGGCTTTTTGATCCCAAGGGCCTGATCCGCGATGCCTTTGCCATCGACGGCATCAGCGCCGCAGAGTGCCGCAGCATTTTTCTGGACTGGGCGCTTGGTGTGCCGGAAGGCAGCAACACGCAAGCTGAACTGGGTAAGCTGATTGCGCATTACGGGCCGCAAATGCCCGCCAATCATCCGATGATGCAGACAATGCAGGCGGGCCTTGCACCTGCCGCGGGCCCCCGTCGGCGCGGCGGACGCAAGGCCCGTGTTGCAGATGACCGGTGAGGGACCTCACACGATCATCCTTGGGGTGTCCGGCCTTAGAAGTTTTCCCACATCTCTTCGGCAGCGTTGCTACCGCCCGCGGCAGCGCGGGGCATCGCGACGGGTGCGGGCGTATGATGTGTTTCCGCAATGGCCGAATGCAGGTGGTCGAACCGATCCGCGCCAGTGCCGTGACCTGACGCCACCTGCTTGACCTTGAACCGCCGGATCAGGTTGCTGAGTTTTTCGGCCTCAAGTGCGAGTTTGTCGCCGCGCGACATGGATTCCTGCACCATTGCCGCATTCTGCTGCGTCACCTGATCAAGCTGGTTCACTCCGACATTGATCTCTGACAGGCCGATTGACTGTTCCTCTGCGCTGGTGGCGATTTGCGAGGTCATGTTGGCGATGTCATTCACCTGGGTGATGATCTCTGACAGGGCCTCGCCAGCGTTACCGACCAGTTGCGTACCGTGCTGCACATGGCGCGAGGAGTTTTCGATCAGCGATGTGATCTCTTTCGCGGCCTCGGCAGAGCGTTGGGCGAGGGCGCGCACCTCTGACGCGACAACAGCAAAGCCTTTGCCGGATTCGCCCGCGCGCGCGGCCTCGACACCTGCGTTCAGGGCCAGAAGGTTGGTCTGGAAGGCGATGTCGTCGATCACGCTGATCACCTGGGTGATCTGTTTCGATGACTGCTCGATCTCGTCCATGGCGCTGACCGCCTGTGCGACAATCTCGCCATTCTTTGTGGCCTCCGATCTGGCCTTGTTGACAGAGCCATCCACTGATTTGGCATGTTCGGCGGCAGATTTGACGCTGGCCGTCAGCTCATCGAGTGCGGCAGCGGTTTCTTCCAGTGTTGCAGCCTGATTTTCGGTCCGCTGTGACAGTTCCGTGGTTGCCACGTTGGTTTCATTGGTTGTGCTGCCGATCAGGGCAGAGGTTTCAATGACCTTGGCCATGGCCTGATGCAGGGCATCGACGGCGGCGTTAAAGTTCTTGCGCAAATCCTCGTATTCCGGGGCGAAGGGCTGCGCGATATGCGAGGTCAAGTCGCCGTCTGCCAGATCGGCCAGTTCATCCTGCATGGTTTTGACAACCAGATCCTGCTGTTGGCGCATTTGCTCGCGTTCTGCGCGGGCCGCTTTCCGCTCTACCTCCGCCTCTTTGAAAACCTTGAGCGCGCGGGCCATCTTGCCAAGCTCATGATCATATTCGTCGCCTGTGATTTCGACCGTGTCATCGCCTGCGGCCAGCCTGTCGGTTGTTGCAGCGAGACGCGCGACAGAACCGTTGATCCAGCGCCCGATCAGGAATGCTGCGAGGATTGCCAGCAGTGTGGCCGCGAGCCCGACAACGGGGATGATCCGCTGCAGGTTGCTGACGATGCCAGCACCTTCCGGGCCCAGTTCATTCTGGCGGGTGACGATATCATCGGCGATGACATCCAGCCCGTCCTGCACCTCTGGCCCGATCCGGTCCAGCACATCGGTTTCAATGGCTTTGGCGGCCGTTGTCGTCTCTGCATAGCTGTCCAGAAGTGTCACATAGCGATCAAGATCAGCGCTGAGTTGTTCGACCGCTGTCGCGACGCTGGGTGCCGGGCCCAGACCGCCGATCTGACGGATCGCGCGATCGGCGTCCTGCAGGCTGGCGTCAAAACTGGCGTCGATAGCCAGATTGTCATTTGCCAGAAATTGCTTGCTGATGATGATGGCGCCAAGCACCTCTTGCAGGATGCGTGCGGCGGCGTTTGTCACGGCGGGATTTCCCTGTGCCGTCACATCGGCAAAGATGCCGCTGACAGATTCTTCAATCTCTTTTGACAGATCGAACAGCGTGCTACGCTGTTCATCCGCGAGCGACACCAAAGTGGCCATTTCGGCAAAAGCGTCACCGTATTGATCGGCCTGCGCGATCAGCCCCTCGACGGTCGCCAACCGGGTGGGATTGACGGCAAAGACGCCGCGCAATTCCGCGTCATCGACAATTTCGCTGATATTGGATTGCACCGCATCCGCGGCGGTTGCGTCAGGATTGTCGCGAAAGCGGAAGGCGGCGATGCGTGCCTCAAACAGATCCTCGACATAGGCGCTGACAGAGACTGTCTGCCGCGCGATGTCGCGATATTCGGTGTAGCCTGAACCAAGCGTACCAACAGAACGCTGTGCAAAAACGGCAAAGCCGATGAGCAGGATGGTCAGCATCAGAAAGCCGCTGCTGATGCGGCGCGAAAT
>JAHDGO010000097.1 GCA_020627605.1 Yoonia sp. | reverse complement strand
CCCGATGGCCGTGGTGGACCCTGAAACCCGCGTGATCGGGGTCAACGGGCTGCGCGTTGCGGATAGTTCCATCTTTCCGCGCGTGCCCAATGGCAACACCAACGGGCCGTCCATCATGGTGGGTGAAAAGGCAGCAGATCACATTCTGGGCAAGCATCCGCTTCCCCCCAGCAATGACCAACCTTGGATTCACCCCGATTGGGAAACAGCGCAGCGCTAGCTGCCTTCGACCTCTGCCTGAAACCGGTCAAAGAACTCATCCGCCATCTTGCGGGCAAAGCCGCCGATGATGCGGCTGCCCAGCTGCGCCAGCTTGCCGCCAACCTTGGCGTTGACGTCGTAGGACAGCTCTGTCCCGCCGTCGACTGCGGTCAGCACAACATCGGCACCACCTTTGGCGAAGCCCGCGACGCCGCCCTTGCCTTCGCCGGTGATCGTATAGCTTTGGCCGGGCACGACATTTTCCAGCGTCACCTCACCTTTGAATGTGGCCTTCACCGGGCCGACCTTCTGTTTCACCACGGCGGCAAAGCCGTCCTCTGGCGAACCGGTCAGTTCTTCACAGCCCGGAATGCAGGCCTGCAAGGTGTCGGGGTTGTTCAGATGCGCCCAGACCGTGTCGGTGTCTGCTGCAATCACCCGTGTGCCGCTCATCTCCATGCCGTGTCCTTTCGCGCTTTGCCCCACTGCATCCCAGAAAGGGCAGGCTAGTCAAGCTGATACGGCAGGATACCCCGCCGGTCGGGGTCAACGCGCAGCTTGCGTTCCAGCGGTGGGACGGACCGCTGATGGCACTGTTTGCGCTCGCAGATGCGGCAGGAAATGCCGATGGGGGCGTAGGCCTCTGTCGCGGTGATATCCATATGATCGGCATAGACGAGGGCAGGGGCATGGCGGACCTCGCACCCCAGCCCGATGGCGTAGCGGCGGGTGGGCACCGAATAGGCCCCGCCTGACTTGCTGACATCGCGGGCGAGGCAGAAATAGCGCGCACCGTCCGGCGTTTCTGCCAGTTGGCGCAGGAACTGTCCCGGCAGCTCAAATGCCTGATGCACATTCCACAGCGGGCAGGCACCGCCATAGCGGGCGAACTGCAATGTGGTGGCCGAATGGCGTTTCGTGATCGTGCCCGCCTGATCGACCCGCACAAAGAAAAACGGAATGCCCTTGGCACCGGGGCGTTGCAGCGTCGACAGGCGATGCGCCACCTGTTCGATCGATGCGCCAAAGCGGGTGGCGAGCACCTCCAGATCGTGGCGTGTGGACTGGGCGGCGGCCAGAAAGGCCGCGTAGGGCATCAGTGCGGCGCCAGCAAAATAGTTGGCCAGCCCCACTTTCCCGACGCTGCGCGCCTCATCCGACTGGAAGCGCGCCAGATCAAGCGTTGCCTCCAGCAGGGGTTCATGGGCGATCAGGGCAATCTGGAACAGCAGTTGAAAGCATTGTGTCGCGGGGCTGGCAAATTGCGAAATCCGCAGGGTCTTGCTGGCGGGGTCATACTGGCGGGCGTCAGGCGTATCGACAAAGATCACACGGATGTCGCGCGCGCTCAGTTCGCGGATCGCGGCCTCTGCCATCGTCTCACCGGGCTGACAGCGGCTGGCGAAACGCTCTGCGCTGCGGTCCACGGCGTCGATGTAGTTGTCGCAGTAGTGAAAGAAATCACGCACTTCTTCCCAGGGGCTGGGTTGCAGGCGAGCATCCTCGCGGCCCAATGCCTCATCCAGTGAGGCCAGCCTTTCATGCGTCTGGCGGTAGGCCGCATGCAGATCAAGAAATGCGCGCGCCAGTGCCGGCGCGTTTGAGGCCGCAAGCCGCAGGTCAGCCAGGGCCGGGGCCGGCCCGGTAAAGACGGGGTCAGCCAGCGCCTCGCGCATGTCGCCCACCAACCGCGCCTCATCGCCCGATTGCAGCTCGGTGACGTCAAAGCCGAATTCCTGCGCCAGACCCAGCACCACCGCCGTGGACACCGGGCGGTTGTTGTTTTCCATCTGGTTGAGGTAGGGCAGCGAGACACCCAGCTTTTCGGCAAAGGCCTTTTGCGTTAGTGACAGCCGCCCGCGCAGTTCACGCAGCTTTGCACCGGCATAGAGTTTCTGGATCGCCATGGGGCACCTTTGCAGATTTGCTGGCCAGCATTAGCCACTGCAAACCCCGCGTCAAGCGATCCGCTTTTCCCGCCAGATCACAAAAAGGATCGACAAAAGGCCCAGCACAGACACCAGCAGCATCAGCAATTGCAATGGCAGCGCACCGGATTCCACCGTCAGGATGCCGCCAGCAAATTGCGACAGGGCAGCACCACCAGCGATCATGATTGCACCGCCAAGCCCGCTGGCCGTGCCCGCCAGGTGTGGCCTGACAGAGATAGAACCCGCCATGACATTGGGCAGCATCATCCCGTTGCCCAGCCCCAGAAAGACGCAGAAGCCAAAGAAATTCAGCGGGTGACTGACGCCTGAAAAGGTCAGGATGGCTGATGCGCCCAGTCCGATGATCGTCACCACACAGCCGATCGCAGCCATCCAGTTGATGCCCATGCGCACGGAAAACCGCCCTGACAGGTAGTTGCCGAAAGCATAGCCCACAGCGGGGGCGCCCAGAGCTACCCCGCTCCACAGTGGTGACAGGCCAAAGATATCGTTGGCAACAAATGATGCACCGCCCAGCAGCGAAAAGAATGCGCCAGACCCGAAGGCCGCACAAAGCACATAGCCCCAGAACCGCGGCGAGCGGAGGAGTTCAGGATAGGTGCGAAACTGTTCAGCAAACCCCGTGCCCTCGCCAGCGATGGTTTCGCCCAGGTCGGCGTAGGCCAGTGCAAAGGTGGCCATGCCGGCAACGGCAAGCAGGACAAAGGTCGCCTGCCAGGCAAAGGCCTGTTCCAGCACGCCGCCGATCATCGGGCCGATCATCGGCACAAGCGCCATGCCCATGGTCACATAGCCAATCATCGAAGCCGCCTGATCCTGCGGGACGATATCGCGGACAATGGCCCGGCTCAGTGCCATGGATGTCGCCACAGCCGCCTGCATGATGCGGAAGAAAAGAAAGACCTCAACCGTGGTGGCCATCATCGCGCCGAAGGTCGCCACCACAAACAGGATCAGCGAGCCAAGCACCAGCTTGCGCCGCCCGAACCTGTCGGAAATCGGGCCTATGAAGACCTGCAAGACGGCCGTTGCCGCCAGATAGCCAGAGACCGCAATCTGCATGATCGCATAGTCGGTGTCGAAATAGCTGGTCATCGCTGCCAATGACGGCAGGAAAACCGACATGCTGAGCGCGGACATACCGGTGATCAGCACCAGCGTCACGATATGTGGCGGCGTTGTGCGATCAAGAAAACGGATGGCGGGGAGTGCGGTCATTGACCTGATGTAGAGTGGCACATCACACTTGTCCATTGCGGGACCTCTCTGCGCAGATGCACAGATATTTGCAATTTTGCAAATAATGAACTTGGCAAAGCACAAAATTTGCAAATTTACGCATTCCCTTTGCGGTGCTCAGGGCGCTATCCAGTTGCAGCATTGATGGGAGGGCACATCATGGATGTCTTGCAGGAACTGGAAACCCGGCGCGAAGCGGCCCGCTTGGGCGGCGGCGCACGCCGGATCGAGAGCCAGCACAAAAAGGGCAAGCTGACGGCACGCGAACGCGTCGAGCTGCTGCTGGATGCGGGGTCGTTCGAAGAGTTTGACATGTTCGTCGCCCACCGCTGCACCGATTTCGGGATGGAGAAAGAGCGCCCAGCGGGCGACGGCGTTGTCACTGGCTGGGGCACAATCAACGGGCGGCTGGTCTATGTCTTCTCGCAGGATTTTACCGTCATGGGGGGGTCCGTGTCAGAGACGCACGGCCAGAAGATCTGCAAGATCATGGATATGGCGGTGCAGAACGGCGCGCCGATCATCGGGATCAACGATTCAGGTGGCGCGCGCATTCAGGAAGGTGTCGCAAGTCTTGCCGCCTATGGCGAGATTTTTCAGCGCAACATCACCGCATCCGGCGTGGTGCCGCAGATCAGCCTGATCATGGGGCCTTGCGCGGGTGGGGCGGTTTACTCGCCAGCGATGACCGACTTCATCTTCATGGTCAAAGACAGCTCTTACATGTTTGTTACCGGGCCTGACGTGGTCAAGACCGTAACCAATGAACAGGTCACAGCCGAAGAACTTGGCGGGGCCACGACCCATACCAAGAAATCCTCTGTCGCTGATGCGGCGTTCGAAAATGATGTCGAGGCCTTGGCCGAGGTGCGCCGGCTGGTCGATTTCCTGCCACTCAACAATCGGCAAAAGGCCCCTGTGCGCCCGTTCTTCGATGATGTGAACCGGGTCGAGGACAGCCTTGATACGCTTGTCCCCGACAACCCGAACACGCCCTATGACATGAAAGAGCTGATCGAAAAGCTGGCCGACGAAGGCGATTTCTACGAGATACAGGAAGAATTCGCCAAGAATATCCTGACCGGGTTTATCCGTATGGAAGGGTCAACCGTTGGTGTCGTGGCCAATCAGCCGATGGTGCTGGCAGGCTGTCTGGATATTGACAGCTCGCGCAAGGCGGCGCGCTTCGTGCGCTTCTGCGATGCCTTTGAAATTCCGATCCTGTCACTGGTCGATGTGCCCGGCTTTCTGCCCGGCACCAGCCAGGAATATGGCGGCGTTATCAAGCATGGCGCGAAGCTGCTCTTCGCATATGGAGAGGCGACGGTGCCCAAGGTCACGGTCATCACCCGCAAGGCCTATGGTGGGGCCTATGTGGTCATGGCGTCAAAGCATCTGCGCGGAGATTTCAACTATGCTTGGCCCACGTCCGAAATTGCCGTGATGGGGGCCAAAGGTGCAACAGAGATCATCCACCGCGCAGATCTGGGTGACCCTGACAAGATCGCCAAGCACACGCAGGACTACGAAGACCGCTTTGCCAACCCGTTTGTTGCCGCAGAAAAGGGCGTGATTGACGAGGTGATCATGCCCCATTCCACGCGCAAGCGGGTGTGCCGGGCCTTTGCATCCTTGCGCACCAAGCAGGCGCATGTGCCGTGGAAAAAGCACGATAATATTCCGCTGTGATGGCCGGTTTTTGCACATCCCTTGCCGCGGCCTGCGCGGTTTTTGGCACGGTTGGCCGAAAACGGCTGCCCTTTGGCCAATCGGTGTTTGTGCCGTGCCGCGATACGGTTATGCCTGTGCCAGGCGGCGATACGACCGCTCAGCAAAAGGGCCAAGGTGGCGCAGATCACCCAAGGCTCTGTATCATTGAAGGCAGGCAAACCGCATGTTTCACGGAAGTATGGCCTTTGCAGCTGCTGCGCTTTTGGCGTTGGTCGCTGTCTCAGGCAGTCACGACCGGGGGCCGCTGCGCGTCACGTCAGACAGCGCTGCTGCGAACCCGGTCACTTACGCGCACCTCGTGCGCGACTGATCAAAAGGGGCGGGCCTTTGGGCCCGTCCTGACCCCGCAGCCTTGGGGGGTGATCCATGGCTAATCTTCCCGATATGGAAAAGCACCGTGGCTTTCCCGGCCGTCTGCCGGGCACGGATTTTCAGTTTACCCTGCGCCGCGCCAACAAGGCGGGGGCGACGGAAATCACCGAACGCATCCGCTATCCCGATCGCCGCCCGGCGGACAAACGCGCCGACGCAGGCTTTATGCAGGCCCTGTGGGAGCATTTTGGCGAGGAGCCCTTTGTCCGCGGTAATCTGGATGCTGGCCGCCTGAGCTGGCTGTTTGGGCGCGAGGTGATTCCCGCCGAAGACCCCTTTGACCCGGCCAGCTATGAGGCGCTGTTGCGTATCGATGTTGAGGTCGCGCGCCGCAATTTCCCGGATCAGGTGCTGTAATGGTGGGGTTTGTGAACGTGCATGCGATCTCTTCCGCGCAATCTAGGCGGGAATCCGCCGATGCGCCGGGCTGCGTCGATGGTGGCTTTTCAGGGCAGGGGCTTTGCAGCAAAGTTGATCAGGTAGCGCTTCGTTCCAGCAACAACGGCGCTGCAAACTCTCTACTACACCGTTACCCTTCCCCTGATCGGCCTGCTTACTCACCAAGCAGGCCGATGACGGTTTTTCGCCCATCGCAGCATGAAAAAAGCGTTGATATTGGATATCATGGCGATTTCGCTATTGATCTGCCTGCGGATCGCGCCAATTCAGGTGGCATCCAAGAAACAAAAACAGGTTCAAGATTATGCAAAAGACATCAATCATCCTCGCGACAGTGGCAGTATTTGGTTTGGCAGGTTGCCTCGAAGGTGATCTGGAGCGCGGCGTTGCCGGCGCAGGTGCAGGCGTTGTGGCTGCAAACGTTCTGGGCACAGATCCAACAGGTACAGCATTGGCTGGTGCCGCTGCAGGCGTGCTGTGTGACGACGCAGGCATCAACGGCTGCCGTTAAGCAAGACATCTGCGTCCTGACCGGACGCAACAATTCTGAAGACCGCCGTCGGGGATGCACCCCGGCGGCGGTTTTTCGTGTTTGAGGGGCAAAGAGAATGTTCAAGAAAATCCTGATTGCCAACCGTGGCGAGATTGCCTGCCGGGTCATCAAGACCGCCCGCAAGATGGGTATTCAGACGGTGGCGATCTATTCGGATGCCGACCGCAACGCGCTGCATGTGAAGATGGCCGATGAGGCCGTCCATATCGGCCCGTCCCCCGCCAACCAGTCCTATATCGTCATCGACAAGGTGATGCAGGCGATCAAGGACACCGGCGCAGAGGCGGTACATCCCGGCTATGGCTTCCTGTCTGAAAACCCCAAATTCGCCGACGCGCTGGAGGCCGCAGGCGTTGCCTTCATCGGTCCGCCCAAAGGGGCGATTGAGGCGATGGGCGACAAGATCACATCCAAGAAGATCGCGCAGGAGGCCAATGTCTCGACCGTGCCGGGGTACATGGGTCTGATCGCGGATGCCGATGAGGCGGTGAAGATTTCCAACGAGATCGGTTATCCGGTAATGATCAAGGCTTCTGCCGGGGGCGGCGGCAAGGGGATGCGCATCGCATGGAACGACGCCGAGGCGCGCGAGGGCTTTCAGTCTTCCAAGAACGAGGCGGCCAGCAGTTTTGGCGACGACCGGATCTTTATCGAGAAATTCGTCACCCAGCCGCGCCACATCGAAATTCAGGTCCTCTGCGACAGCCATGGCAATGCTGTTTATCTGCATGAGCGTGAATGTTCGATCCAGCGCCGCAACCAGAAAGTTATCGAAGAGGCGCCAAGCCCGTTTCTCGATGAGGCCACGCGCAAGGCGATGGGCGAACAGTCCACAGCGCTTGCCCAAGCGGTGGGATACACCAGCGCCGGTACGGTGGAATTCATTGTCGATGGTGACCGTAATTTCTATTTCCTTGAAATGAACACCCGTTTGCAGGTGGAACACCCGGTGACAGA
>JAHDGO010000096.1 GCA_020627605.1 Yoonia sp. | reverse complement strand
GGCCCTGTTGCGGCCGATATTGGCAATCTCGCTGCCGAACAGCACCAGATGCGCGATGACCATAATGGTCAGCAGCACCGCGCCATAAGCCGCGAGGATTTGCACCATCGGCACGGCAAAGTTCAGCTGCGGCAGGTTGGCGATGATCACCGGCCCGTACCATGAGACGAAAGAGATCATGCCCATGGTCACAAAGGCGAATTTCTTGCGGAAGGGCACGCCGCCCAGCATCGTGTTGCCGATCTGGCCATACATAAAGGGGATCACGGTACGGTGGATGAAGTAGCCGTTGATCGTCAGGATGCCGACGATGACCATTTTCGCCCAGACCTTTTCATTGCCCAGCATCACGGGATCGGTCAGCCAGTAGAAGATCAGAAAGCTGAGGCCAGTCACCCAGAGAAGTTTCAGCCCGACATTCACCAGATCGGCGAGGAAATGGAACATCTCAAACTTTTGCTGGGTCATTTCCTTACCCAGGAAAAACCGGATGATCATCAGATCGAGCAATGTCGCAGCCCCCAGACCCATCGACAGCCCGATGAAGTGAAACACCCGGATGATGCTGCGGCTGGTCTGTTCAGGGTCGGAGGCGAGCGCGGTAAAAAGTGCCGTCAGGTCCAATTGGGGTGATCCCTTGTTATCGGTTTGCCCCCCAGCAAACCAAGGTGGTGTCTTTGTCCCGACTCATTCGGGTTTGATCTCATAAAGCAAAGAAAAAGGGCCACCCGCAATCAACGGATGGCCCTGTGCAATTCTTGGCAGGTTTTGGCCGACAAGCAGTCTGACGGCGCGGGTTTATGCCGTGTCGTCGCCGATCTTGTCCCAGGTCTTGGTGTCAAAATCGCTGGCGTCATGCCGTTCGCGCAGTTGTTCAGATGGGTCGCCCCACGCCCGGTTGACCATGCGCCCGCGTTTGAAGGCCGGGCGGTTCATCACCTGATCTGCCCAGCGGTTGACGTGTTCATAGGATGCCGCATCAAGGAACGTGGCCGCATCATCATAGATCGCGCCCCTCACCACGGTGCCGTACCATGGCGCGGTGGCCATATCCGCGATGGAATAGTCGTCACCGCCCAGATATTCGCAATCCTCCAGCCGCTGGTTCAGAACATCCAGCTGGCGCTTTGTCTCCATCGCGAAACGGTTGATGGGGTATTCCAGTTTCTCTGGTGCGTAGGCGTAGAAATGGCCAAAGCCGCCGCCGAGGTACGGGGCAGAGCCTTGCAGCCAGAAGAGCCAATTCAGTGTTTCTGTCCGCTCTGGCAGTGTCTTGGGCAGGAAGGCCCCGAATTTCTCGGCCAGATAAAGCAGGATCGCGCCGCTTTCGAACACGCGGACCCCGGTGGATTTGTCAAAAAGGGCAGGGATCTTGGAATTGGGGTTCACGTCCACAAACCCGCTGGAAAACTGATCGCCTTCGTTGATGTTGATGAGCCAGGCGTCATATTCGGCGTCATGGCCGGCGGCCAGCAACTCTTCCAGCATGACGGTGACCTTGACCCCATTGGGGGTGGCCAGCGAGTGCAGTTGCAACGGATGCTTGCCGACGGGCAGGTCTTTGTCATGGGTCGGGCCCGCGATGGGGCGGTTGATCTTGGCGAATTGGCCACCGTTTTCGGCGTCCCATGTCCAGACTTTGGGTGGTGTGTAGGTGGATTTTTCAGGCATGTCGTCCCCGGCTTTGGCGTGTCGATATGCTGAATGTGGTGCGCGCAAACGTCGCAGCAACCCCAAGTCACATGTTTGCGACGAAAAAGGGCGCGCCCGTTACACCGGGCGCGCCTTGCTCGACAGGTTTTTGGGCCGTTTAGCCGTCTGATGTCATCGCGCGGAATTCCGTCAGGTGACGACGGACGATTTCAAACCACTCGCCATTTTCCTTGATCGCGTTCAGGCCAGAGTTGAATTCAGCCAGGATCGCCTCACCACGCGGGTTGTTCTTGGATGTCAGCGCATGCAGCGTCAGAACCTGATTGATGTTCTCGTTGTTGACGATCTGATCGGCAGTGCCGGTGTCGACCATCAGCCCCTCTGCGGTGTCGACGGCCAGTGCCACGACATCAACGTCACCGGCCACCAGTGCGGTAAAGCATTCGGCGGGGTCAACAGGGCGGACCAGCGTGATGTTGTCACCCTGCAGGTCGTTTTCCTCCAGCTGGAAGGTGGCGTAACCGGCTGGGCGACACACGGTCTTGCCGATGATGTCGTCATAGCCTGACAGCCGTGGGTCGGATGCCCGCGTGTAGTATCCGAACAGCTGCTCAAACAGTGGCTCTGTCCAGTCGAAGTTGTTGCAGCGGAACTGGCTGTCCTCGCCCAGACGATCAACCACGGCGCAGTTTGGTTTGAACCAGCCAAGGGCAAGATCATAGGCGTTGTCAGTGATCAGGGGTGTCAGGTGCGCGCCCCAGTCGTTGACGAAATCGATCTTGTAGTCGGTGCCGCCTGCGGCATTGGTCATGGCGACATTGGCAATTTCTGTCAGCATACCGCCCTGTTCCTGATCCTCGTTCGAGAAGGGGGCCCAGCCGGTGCCCTGGAGAATACGGATTTCGGCGTCGTTGGGGAACGGCAGGCGTTCAACGCCCACGTCCTGCGTAATCGGCGCGGCGGTCGAGGCGACGGTGTTGCCAAGGCAGGGGATATCAAGGCGCAGGCCGACGCTGATGTTGCCGGGGTTCGGGCCAATGGCAGCGGCATTGGCGCTGTAGATGATCTGATAGGCGGTTGCGTCGTCATAGACCTCAGCTGCCAGTTTCGACAGGGAGTCGCCGGCGGCCACGGTATAGGGTTCGCCACACTGCAGGCTTTGCGCCGTGGCAGTGGTTGCGGTTGTTGCAAAGGCCACGGCAAGTGCAGCCCCGCATGTTGCGGTTGCAAAAGAGTATTTCATGATCGCTTCCTCATAGGTGCGGTTAAAACAGGGGACACTCGGGACACGGCACAGGGATTGCCCCCATGTTTGAGGAAGGTGTGGCGAGAATGCGGCGTCATTGGTGAAAATGAGTGAAAAACTTTCATGTAAGCGGTTACTTCGAAAAAATTCTTTGTTTCTGGACACTTGTCCGCTAATTTTTGGACATTTGTATACGAATTGTATGTGAAAAATTCTGGTGTTTTTATTTGACGCCGAATCGTCAACATTTCGCCTCTTTCCGGCATATAGATGCGGGCAAGGAAACCCATTCACATAAGGTAGGACGCACAGAACATGCAGAATTCAGAGCACAAAGAACGCCGTCACAGCACACGTACCGGTCGCCACTCAGCCAGCATCGCGGCTGTTTTGACCGCCCTTGGGGGGACAGCCGCATTGATGCCCGCACAGGTTTCTGCGCAAGAGCTTTGTTCCGAATACACCGTGCAGCGCGGTGACACGCTGAGCCAGATTGCAAGCCGTGCCGAAGTGCGTGGTGGCTTCCAGGTTTTGTTCAGTGCCAACTCGAACGTCCTGACCAACCCTAACGTGGTCGAAATCGGTCAGCGTCTTACAATTCCTTGCGCTGATGGTTCGTTGCCCGGCAATACACAGACCGCATCGGCGACAACAACCGCGCCAGCCGCACCGGCCCCCACGACAGCGCAGCCTGATCGCCCGCTGCGTATTGTCACCGCAACCGGCTATGCGCCATTCACGGATGAAGACGCGCCAAACGGTGGTCTGATGACGCTTATGGTCAACCGCTCCATGGAATTGGGCAACGCGGATCAGGACTATAACCTGATGTTTATCAACGACTGGGGGTCACACCTTAACACCCTGCTGCCTTCCGGGGCGGCCGATATGGTATTCCCATGGTTCCGCCCGGATTGCGACAAGGTCGAAAACCTGTCACCCGCCAGCGCTTTCCGCTGCACCGACTTCAACCACTCTGCCCCGCTTTATGAAGCGCTGGTCGGCTTTTACACCCTGAAGGGCAGTGCTTATGAGGGCGCGACAGACTATGCCGATTTGCAGGGCGCGCATCTGTGCCGTCCAGAAGCATGGTTCACCTTTGATCTGGAAGCGGTTGAGCTGATGCCGCCAAACACAGAGTTCACCCGCCCCGTCCCGCAGGATGGCTGCTGGGAGTTGCTGATGAATGGCGAGATTGATGTCATCACGCTTGACGCCCTGCCAGCCGAAGAAGACTACCGCGAGCTTGGCCTGTCCGATCGTGTCGCCAAGATCGAGCCGCTGACATCCGCCCAGACGATGCATATCTTTGTCGCCAAGGACAATCAGTTCGCCAATGACGCCCTGCCGATCATCAACGCCGGTCTGGAAGAGCTGCGCCTGTCGGGCGAGTGGTTCGAGATTGTGCGCCAAGGCGTCAAGGACACCATCGAAAACTAAGGCCAAACTATTGAGCAGTCGAACGCCCCGCGCAGCAATGTGCGGGGCGTTTTTTGTGACCTAGTTGCCGGTGCCCTGCAGCACCCCGTGTTCCAGCGCATAACGTGTCAGCCCGGCGGTCGAGCTGATCCCCAGTTTGTTGCGGATATTCTTGCGGTGGGTTTCGACCGTGCGCACAGAGATATTCAGCGATTGCGCGACCTCTTTGTTGGATCGCCCCTGCGCCAGTTCCAGCAGGATGGTCTGTTCCCGCCCGGTCAGCGCCTCGCGCCCGTCGCTGATTTTTGGTTGCAGCGCCCGTTTGGCCCCGGTGCAGAGGTATTCCTCGCCCTGCATGACCGTTTCGATGGCCGTCTTGATTTCATCGGTCGGCACATCCTTCAGCACATAGCCCCGCGCCCCGTGACTGAGCGCTGTCGAGATATATTCGGGGCTGTCATGCATCGACAGGATCAGGATCTTTGTCTCTGGCCGTTCTTCGAGGATCATTTCAGAGGCTGAGAGCCCTGAAAGCCCTGGCATGTTCAGATCAAGCAGGATCACATCGGGGGCCAGTTCGTTGACCCTGTCCACCGCCTCTTGCCCGTTGCCCAATGTGCCGACGACGGTGATGTCATCATAGGTTTCCAAAAGTGACTGGATGCCTTCAGCAACCATGGGGTGGTCATCGACGACAAGCACGCGGGTCCTCATGCGGTTTCCTTCAATGGGTTTTGCGGGCTGAGCATATGGGTCAGCGGCACTTGTGCCTCGATCACGGTGCCGGTGGCGCCGCTGCGCGTGGACAGCACACGCAGGGTGCCGCCCAGCTGTTCGATGCGTTCTTGCATGTTGCGCATGCCCAGACCACCCAGCTTGCGTCGGTCGGGTTGCGGCCATGCCATGCCTTTGCCGTTGTCCTTGATTTGCAGCAGTGCCCCGTTGCGGTGCCCTTTGAGCGTGATGTAGACCTGCGTCGCCTCTGCGTGCCGCTCGATATTCGTCAGCGCCTCTTGGGCGATCCGGTAAAGCGCGATGCGCGCCTCGCGGTCAAGGCGGTTGCGGAAGACGACGGTTTCAAATTCCGCCTCGATGCCGGTGCGCACGCGGAAGTCATCAATCAATGCCTGCAGGGCAGGGCCAAGGCCAAGGTCATCCAGAACGCCTGGGCGCAGATCGCGGCTGATGCGGCGCACCTCCTGAATGGTTGACCCCAGACCGTCAATCCCCTTGTTCAGGCTGTCGCGCATGGCAGGGTCACCGGAAAGTTTGCGCCGGGTCAGTTCCAGCGCATAGCGCACACCAACCAGCATCTGACTGATCCCGTCATGCAATTCGCGTGCGACGCGCCCGCGCTCTTCCTCTTGTGTGTCGATGATCCGCTGGGTCAGCTGTTTCAGCTTGGCATCGGCCAGCCGCCGTTCGCGAATGTTCAGCACCATGCCTGTCATGAAGACACCGATCAGTGCCGCCGTGGCAATGGCCACGATATAAAGCGAGGTGTTCCTGATCCGCTGTTCCACATCTGCGCGGGCCGCCACGTTTTCAAGAAGATCGTCGATGAAGACGCCTGTCCCGATGACCCAGCGCCAGTCCTGCAAGCCGTTCACATAGACGATCATCCGTTCTGACGCGCCGGTTGACGGCTTGGGCCAGTCAAAGCTGTGAAAGCCGCCGCCGGTGCGGGCGATGCGGATCAGCTCGTTCGTAATGGGGGTGCCATTGATGTCTTCGAGATCGGTCCAGTTCTTGCCGATCAGGTAGGTCTGGCGCGGGGCCACAAGGTTGTTGCCCTCGTAGTCAAAGACAAAGAAATACCCTTCCTGCCCGTAAAGCATCGCCGCCAGTTCGCGGCTGACGGCCAGTTTTGCGGCGTCATCATCGGGGGCGGCACGTCCGTAGGTATTCACCACCGCTGTCCGCGCGATGGACAGGTAGTTCCGCAATTCCTCGCGTTTGGTTTCGATCAGCTGGGTTTCCAGCGCCTGTATCTCACGCTCTGCCAGTTGGCGCGACTGGGCCGAGACGACCAGGGTGATCAGCGTGACCGACAACACAAGCGGCACGGTCGCCAAAAGGAAGACCTTTTGACCATAGCTGATGCTGAATGTTTCGCGCAGGCGGGAAAGCAGTGCCGTCATGCCCGAATCGTTAGAGAAGAATCAGGCGCGAATCAAACCTGTTTCAGGGACCTTGCGAAACGGTGACAGCATGTTAGCGCCCAAACTTTGGGCAGTGGTCATCAGAAACTGTGAGAAAGGGCGCATTTCTACGCAGTACTACGGATTTTACAATTTTGAACGGAAGGCTAGGCTGACGCCACGAATCCAAGGGTGCGTCGTTTTGTCGACATGCCCCGATGTTACAACCGGGAGGAATATTATGGATCGTCGTTCATTTCTGAAGAATTCAGCACTTGGTGGGTCTGCGGCAGCCGCAACCGCGCTGGCTGCACCTGCTTATGCGCAGGGCAACCGCACACTGACGCTGGTCACAACATGGGGCCGCGGCCTTGCTGGTGTGCATGACGCCGCACAGCGCGCTGCTGACACCATCACCGCAATGTCCGGTGGCTCGCTCACCATCGACCTGAAAGCCGCTGGCGAACTGGTTGGTGCGTTTGAGGTGTTTGACGCTGTGACCTCTGGTCAGGCTGACATGTACCACGGCGCCGACTACTACTTTGTTGGTCAGCACCCGGGCTATGCGTTCTTCACATCCGTGCCTTTCGGCATGACACCGCAGGAAATCTCCAACTGGTACTACCATGGCGAAGGTCAGGCCTTCCATGACGAGCTTGGCTCGATCTTTGGTCTGAAATCCTTCCTGGCCGGTAACACAGGCCCACAGGCCGGTGGCTGGTTCGCCAAGGAAATCGCTGGTCCAGAAGACTTCCAGGGTCTGAAGTTCCGTATGCCGGGTCTGGGTGGTCAGGCGCTGGGTCGCATGGGCGCATCCGTACAGAACCTGCCAGGTGCAGAAGTGTATCAGGCGCTGGCATCCGGTGCGATTGACGGGACCGAGTGGATTGGCCCATGGGCTGACGAAAAAGCCGGTTTCCAGGAAATCACCAAGTTCTACTACACCGCTGGTATGCACGAGCCG
>JAHDGO010000095.1 GCA_020627605.1 Yoonia sp. | reverse complement strand
TCCCAAGCTTCAGTTACGGGTTCGATTCCCGTTACCCGCTCCAGCCGTTTTCACGCTTTTCAGAACCAGAACAGTGATGCCAGTCCGGCCAGCCCAATGGGCAGGCTCATTGGCATGACGGGCTTGCGCCAGACGTGCCAGCCGCTTGTTTCTGATCCGAAAGCCTTGCGCAGTTGCACGATCAAGAACGCGCAGACGAAGAGTGCGGCAACAAAGGTAGCGAGTGTATAGCCAGCCTCGCCCCATGGAACGAACAACACCAGACCCGTCATCAGCTTGACCGCCCCGGCACCAAACCCGGCAAAGGCAAACAGCAGCAGCCCCGCTACAAAAACGGCGATGGCCAGATAAACCTGCGGCAGCAGCACAGCCCAGTCGTCTGCCATGATCAGCGCGACGGCAAACAATGCGAATGGCAGCAGCGTCAGCCAGTTGGGGATGCGCCCGGTGCGCAGTTCCAGGGCCATGGCCACCAGCAGGATCGCTGCAATCAAATAGGGGATATAGGCGGTAATCATCTGACACTCCTCGCGTTGGGCTGACACTGCTTATGTCAAAGGCACGCGGTCAAGACACCCCATGACTTTGCAGAAACTGCACAAGTGCGGCAGTTGAGCCATCCTTGCCGTCGGGTGCTTCCTGCCCTTCGACGACAGGTTGCAGCGCGGTGGCGAGCTCTTTGCCCAGCTCCACCCCCCATTGATCGTATGAATTGATGCCAAGCACGACCCCTTCAACAAACACACGGTGTTCATAAAGCGCGATGATCTGGCCCAGAACCTCAGGCGTCAGTTTCGGATAGGCCAGCGTGGTTGATGGGCGATTGCCGGTAAAGACGCGGTGGCGGGCCTGCCGTTCCAGCTCTGCCCCCGTACACTTGTCCGCGATCTTGGCGCGCGCCTCATCAAGGTCACGGCCACGCATCAGCGCCTCTGACTGCGCCAGACAATTGGCGACCAGCAGTTGGTGCTGGTGGTGCAGATCATCCTCATGCCCGCGGGCGGCGACCAGAAATTCGCAAGGGACAACCCGCGTACCCTGATGGATCAACTGGTAGAATGCATGCTGACCATTTGTGCCAGGTTCGCCCCAGACGACGGGGCCGCTTTCATGCGGCAGGGTTGTGCCGTCCATGCTGACCCCCTTGCCGTTGCTTTCCATTTCAAGCTGTTGAAGATAGGCCGGTAACCGGCTGAGATTGTTATCATATGGCAGAACCGCACGCGTCGCATAACCACGTATCTGGTTGTGCCAGATGCCGACAAGCGCCAGCATCACAGGCATGTTGTCCTGCCAGTCAGCAGCCTGAAAATGCCGGTCCATCGCCTGCCCACCGCGCAGGAACGCGCGGAAGGCTTCAGGGCCGACCGCCATCATCAGCGACAGGCCAATTGGCCCCCACATCGAATAGCGCCCGCCAACCCAATCGGCAAAGCCAAAGACCCGTGACGGATCAATCCCGAACGCGGCGGTCTTATCTTCTGCCGTGGACAGGGCTGCAAACTGCGCGCCAGTGTCTTTGACCGCCTCACCCATCCATGCCTGTGCTGTCCGCGCATTGGTCATGGTTTCAATCGTGGTAAACGTCTTGGACGCGACGATCACCAGGGTCGTGGTCGGATCGCAGGCCCGCAAAACCTGTGCGATATCAGCCGGATCGACGTTCGACACAAAGTGGCAGCGCGGCCCGTCGTGATAAGGCGCCAGCGCCAGTGCAGCCATCGCAGGCCCCAGGTCTGATCCGCCGATGCCAATGTTGATCACATCGGTGATCTTGCCGCCCTGCCCCTGATAGGCACCGCTGCGCACGTCATTGGCAAAACCTTCCATGCGCGCAAGCGTCTCAAGCACCTCTGGCATGACATCTTGTCCATCGACAATGACAGGATCACCATCAAGGTTGCGCAAGGCCGTGTGCAACACAGCGCGCCCTTCGGTCTCATTGATGGCCGCACCGCTGAACATCGCATCGCGTTTGGCGGCAACGCCTGTAACATCCAGAAGCTCGATCAGCAGCTTGCGCCCGGTTTCATCAATATTCGTCTTGGCATAGTCAAACCGCATGTCGCTGGTCTGGGCCATGAAATCGGCAGCCCTTGCCGTGTCCAGCATGCTGTCAAAACGCCGTTCGGCGACTTTCGCGTGATGCGCGCGCAACTTATCCCACATGGTCTAACTCTCTGCCCAATGAACGGTTGTGTCGGCCAGAATGGCGGCGACGGGGGCCTCTTCCGGCGGCAAATGACGGGCCTTTTCAAGTGCTTCACGCTTTTCCGGGCCGATAATCACGATATGCCGGTTCATCGCTGATTTCAGCACAGCGGCTGACAGGGTGATGCGCGGTTCCGGCGCGCCGGGCGCGCGCATCGCGACCAGCCTGTCGGTGCCGTGCAAAGCCTTGTCCAGCTGATCGGCACCGGGAAAGATCGAGGCCGTGTGCATATCCGCCCCCATGCCCAGCAGCATGACAGAAATCGGCAGCTCTGCGTCCAGTCCGGCGGCCAGTTCCGGCAGCTTTTCCTCTGGCGTTTCAGCAGAGGCATAAAGCGGCACGTATTTTGCCGCCGCCGCGTGGCCAGTCAGCAAGCGCTGGCGCAAAAGCCGGGTGTTTGACCGTTCGGACGTTTCCGGCACCCAGCGTTCATCGGTCAGCATGACATGCACGCGCGACCAGTCCAGATGCACCCCGCTGAGGCTGTCGAAAATCGGCCCCGGTGTCGTGCCGCCCGGCACGGCAAAAGACGCATGATCATGGGTCAGCAGGCAGTTTTTCAGCTCGCTGGCCAGCACATCGGCCAGATCCATCATCATCATTTCTGAATCGGCATATTCGACGAATTTCATCGCATCACCTTTCTTGGTTTCCTGCTGTGACTGACAGCCCTAGCCCTTGATGTCGCGCCATTTGCGGCCGTCGCGGTGCATCAGCATCATCGCATCTTCTGGCCCGGCAGAACCGGCATCATACAGCTTTGGCACGTCATTGCGCGCCTCCCAACCAGCGATCAGCGGATCGGTCCAGCGCCACGCGGCCTCCACCTCGTCGCCGCGCATGAACAGGGTCTGGTTGCCGCGGATCACATCCATGATCAGACGCTCGTAAGCATCCGCCACATCCTCGACCGTATCGCCAAGCGCATCGGCAAAGGTCATATCCAGCGGCACGTCGATCAGGCGCATGCCGCCCGGCCCCGGCTCTTTGATCGTCACTTGCAGGTCCATGCCTTCGTTAGGCTGCAGGCGGATCGCAAGAATATTGCGATGGCGCGCCTCGTCCCCTTCGAAAATCGTGTGGCCGAGGTCTTTGAACACCACTGCAATCTCTGATGCGCGCGCCTTCATGCGCTTGCCGGTCCGGATGTAGAACGGCACCCCGGCCCACCGCCAGTTGTCGATCTGACAGCGCATGGCAATAAAGCTTTCGGTAAAGCTGCGCGGGTTTTCGGCGTCTTCGCGGTAGCTCGGCCCATCTTTGCCAGCGTCATACTGCCCGAGCACGATGTGATGCGGGTCAATGGGTTGCAAAGCGCGGATCACCTTGAGCTTTTCGTCGCGGACGGCATCTGCCTCAAACTGCCCCGGTGGTTCCATGGCGATCAGGCACAACAGCTGCATCAGGTGGTTCTGGACCATGTCGCGCATCGCGCCAGACCGGTCATAATAAGCCCCGCGTCCGCCAACACCGACGGTTTCGGCCACGGTGATCTGGATGTGATCTACGTAGTGATTGTTCCACAATGGTTCGAACAGGACGTTGCCAAAACGCACCGCCATCAAGTTCTGCACCGTTTCTTTGCCAAGGTAGTGGTCGATGCGATAAATCTGACGCTCGTCGAAATGCGCGGCCAGTGTCTCATTCAGTGCCTGCGCCGTTTCGAGGTCGCGGCCAAAGGGCTTTTCCACCACGATCCGGCTGTTCTTGTTGGCGATTTTGTTGGTGTGCAGACGCTCTGCCAGATCACCGAAAAGCGATGGCGCAACAGAGAAATAAAAGGCCTGCACAACATCGCTGCGCACCAGCTTTTTCAGATCGGACCAGCCGCCTTTGCCCTTGGCGTCGATCGGCGTGTATTCCAGCTGCGCAAGAAAGGATTTCAGCCCTTTCTTGTTCTTCGACTCTTCTCCGCCAAACTCTGCCACCGCATCGGCGATCATGTCGCGGTAGCCCGCACTGTCCAGCTCTGACCGGGCGGCCCCGATGATCCGGGCACCCGGCGGCATCTGACCAGAGAGGAAACGGCGGAACAGTCCCGGCAGGATTTTGCGACGGGCGAGGTCGCCTGTGCCGCCAAAAATGACAAGGTCGAATTCTTCGACAGGAATGACGCGAGAGACCATAGTAAACTCCCCTATGGAAAAGCGTTAGCGCTAACGCGGCCTACCTACCCCGCAGTGACAGGCAAGTCTAGCGGCAGAAACGTCACGCCTGCAGTTCGGCATCCCAATAAAGGAAATCCACCCAGCTTTCATGCAGGTGATTGGGCGGAAACTTGCGCCCCACGTTATGCAACTGCTCTGCCACCGGGCGCCGCGGGGGTTTGCGCAGGCTCATCCCGCATTGTTTCAGCGACCGCGACCCTTTTTTCAGGTTGCAGGGCGCGCAGGCGGCGACGACGTTTTCCCATGATGTGATCCCGCCACGGGCGCGGGGCACGACATGGTCAAAGGTGAGTTCACCCTTGGCCCCGCAATACTGGCAGCAAAACTCATCCCGCAGGAACAGGTTGAACCGGGTGAAGGCCACCTGTTTTTGCGGTTTGACAAAGTCCTTCAGGACCACCACCGACGGGATCTTGATCACGGTTGAAGGACTGCGCACGACCTCGTCATACTCGCTGACGATTTCGACCCGGTCGAGCCATGCGGCCTTCACCGCCTCTTGCCACGGCCAGAGCGACAGCGGGTAGTAGGACAATGGCCTGTAGTCGGCGTTCAGCACAAGCGCGGGAAAGTGTTTCAAGGCCCCCGGGGCGCGTACAAAGTCTGTTCGAAATTCGGTCTGCGACATCCGTCCTACCCCAAGAAAGGCTGTGCGGGTGCAGACAAAGCGGCAGTCCCGCATTCTTCTTGAGTCAGACTATATATCGCGTCGGTTTTGTGACAACCCCAAGATTATGTGTCACGCATGGGCCAGCTTGAGCGCCGGAGGTGCAGCGACCTGACCGTCGGACAGGTTGACCTGTGCAGGCCCCCGCGCCTTGGCGCGCAACAGCGCCTCTTCAGCCGCGGCCAGCGCCAGTGCAAGACCCTTTTCCGGACCCGCAGCGACCAGACCGACCGATACGGTTACGGTTGTCTGACGATCACCGGTTGTGACCTGAATACCCTCTGACAGTCCTTCTGCAATCGCGCGGGCGTCAGTCATCGCAACGCCAGGCAGGAACAGGCCAACAGTCGCCCCGTCGACGCGGCCAGCGACGCCGCCTTTGCCAGCCACTTCGCGCGCACGCAGTGCCAGTGACATCAGCGCGCGGTCACCGACGGCCAGACCGTAATTCAGGTTCAGCTTTGACAGACCGTCAATATCCAAGAGCATCACAGCGCCGCGCTGTTCCAGCTTGGCCTCGGCCCGCGTCAGAAAGACATGGCGTTGCAGAAGGCCGGTTTGCGCGTCTGCGCCAGCCTCGGCAATCATGCGGTATCGCATCTGGATCACCCAAGCCATGCACAGCGACAAAAGGATGGTTGAAGGCAGGCCCAACCGCACGACATTGTTAATAATCGCGCCGATATCCCCTGCAAATCTGCGGTTATCCGCAAGATCATAGATCAGGACCAAACTGATCACACCCAAAAACAAGGCCAAATACCGCATGATCCACCCAGCGATATCACGGGGGCCCAACACTTCAACAACAGGACTTTTAAACATGACTTTTTCAAACTCGCTACATGGGACTGCCTTCGCTGAATCTATTCCACAGCAGAAGTAACTAACTTCTTAACCATAGGCGCCAGCAGTCGGTTTATTCAAATTCTAATCAAGATTAGCTTAAGATTGGTTCCAATCTGTCAACTAAGCCCGAGTCTGTCACGCATAAATGCCAGGGCGACCGACAATCCGTCTGGCGCAATGCCATGACCGGTCCCTTTCATGATGTGCGCGTAGACTTCTTTCCAACCAGATTCTTGCAATGCTTCGGCCGCTTGCGGCAATGATTGCGGGGGTACGACGTCATCCTGATCACCGTGAATCAGCAGCACCGGCGGGCGCGAGACGGCTTCATCTGCCAGCAGTTCAGGGTCCAACAATCGCCCGGAAAATGCCGCAATTCCGGCAATCGGGTCTTCACGACGCGGCAAGACATGCAGGGCCATCATGGTGCCTTGCGAAAAACCCAGCACCATCACCTGTTCCGGCAAAACGTCCTCATCCACCATCACACCATCAAGGAAAGCATCCAGATCAGCCGCCGCGCGTTCCAGCCCGGCGCGGCTTTCTTCCTCGCTTGATCCGTCAATCCATGGGATCGGAAACCACTGATACCCCATGGGCGCACCGGCACAGGCTTCTGGCGCGTCAGGCGCGATGAACAGCGTATCTGGCAGATGTTCCGCCAGCGGATCAGCAAGCCCCATCAGATCAGCCGCGTTGGCGCCATAGCCATGCAGGAAGATCACGCAAGATCGTGTTTCGCCTGAAAGCGGCTCTTTCCGCTGTGCTTCGAGTGCGCGTGTCATGTGACCCCTTCCCGCTGTTTGATGTGCTTGTAGTAGGCCCATAGAATGCGCGCCGCAACCGACCGCCAGGGTGTCCAGTCTTGTGCCATGGTGCGCAGCACTTTTTCGGTTGGTCGGGCGGGCAGATCAAAGACGAGCCTCGCCGCCTCTTGCAGGGCCAGATCGCCAGGGGCAAAGACGTCGGCGCGCCCAAGCGAGAACATCGTATAAATCTCGGCCGTCCAGATACCAATCCCCGGCACAGCGACCAGTGTTTTGTGAACCTCGTCTGCTGGCATGTCCCGCAGGGCACCATAATTGATCTCCGCCGCCGCCAACGCATGGGCATAGCGTATTTTCTGGCGGCTCAGTCCCAATGCGCGCAGCTCGTCTTCTGTGGCACCGGCGACTGCATCCGGCGTGGTCATACCAGCCACCTCCAGCCGCCCCCAGATCGCATTGGCCGAGGCCACGCTGACCTGCTGGCTGACAATTGGGTTCAGCAGTGCGGCAAAGCCGTCAGGTTTCAGCCGTAGCGGCAATGGCGGCAGGTCTTGCATGGCAGCGGCAAAGCGGGGTTCGGCATCGCAGAGCCATGCCGCCCCTTCGGCGATGCAATCATCGCCCTTGATCACACGCTCTTTCATAGGGTCCGGCACCAGTGCAGTGCCGCCGCGACAGTCTCAACAACTGGCCAGTCACCTTGTGGCGGCCGCGCCAGCATAAGCACCGGCCACCCCAATTCGCGGGCTGCTGTCAGTTTG
>JAHDGO010000094.1 GCA_020627605.1 Yoonia sp. | reverse complement strand
GAAGAGATCGACGCGACGGTCGCCTATGTCCTGTCACTTTCCGGCAGTGACCAGGATGCGGCACCTGTCAGCGCGGGCGCCGCGCTTTTCGCCGACAATTGTGCTGCCTGCCATGGTGAGACCGGTCTGGGTGACAGGGCCATCGGCGCACCCAATCTGGCCGACGCAATCTGGCTTTACGGTGGCGAGGCCGCAGACGTGGCCAATTCCATCGCCAACGCCCGCTTTGGCGTGATGCCCGCATGGGGCGAACGGCTGAGCGATGCCGACGTGCGCGCGGTCACAGCCTATGTGCACGCGCTGGGCGGCGGCGAATAGCCAATAACCCCACAGGACGGCCCCGCGTCGGGCGGTCCTCAGTCCCGGAACGGCCCTGTTCGCAACATCAGCCGTTCCGGGATTCTTGACACAGATCAAGGCGGGTTTCTGCGCCGCAGCTAATGTCGCCCCTGCGAACAGGACAATGACACCCATGCCAACCGATCAGCCGCCATCACTCTATGCCGCGCAGGAACCCATCTTTCCGCGCAAGGTCAAAGGTGTCTTTCGCACCCTCAAGTGGTGGCTCATGGCCTTCACGCTGGGCATCTACTATCTGACACCCTGGATCAGATGGGACCGCGGGCCCAACCTGCCGGATCAGGCGGTGCTGGTCGATATGGCCAACCGGCGGTTCTATTTCTTCTGGATCGAGATCTGGTCGCACGAGTTTTACTTCGTCGCGGGCCTTCTGATCATGGCCGGGCTGGGACTGTTTCTTTTCACCTCGGCACTGGGGCGGGTCTGGTGCGGCTATGCCTGCCCGCAAACCGTCTGGACGGACCTTTTCATTCTTGTCGAACGCTGGATCGAGGGCGACCGCAACGCGCGCGTCCGCCTGTGGCACGCCAAATGGGACCTGCGCAAATGGCGGCTGCGCCTGACCAAATGGGTGGTCTGGCTTTGTATCGCGCTCGCCACTGGTGGGGCTTGGGTGTTCTACTTTGCCGATGCGCCGACCCTGATGCGCGACCTGCTGACCGGTGCGGCCCACCCGGCGGCCTATATCACCATTACTATTCTGACGCTGACCACCTTTGTCTTTGGCGGTTTCATGCGCGAACAGGTCTGCATCTACATGTGCCCCTGGCCGCGCATTCAGGCGGCAATGATGGACCCCGATACAATCACAGTAGCCTACCGCGATTGGCGCGGCGAACCGCGCGGCAA
The DNA here is from genome assembly GCA_020627605.1 of Yoonia sp. GTDB lineage: Bacteria > Pseudomonadota > Alphaproteobacteria > Rhodobacterales > Rhodobacteraceae > Yoonia. The sequence goes on along the minus strand of JAHDGO010000094.1, from coordinate 6,252 downwards.
AAAGCGCAGCGCAGAGACCGGCGATTGCATCGACTGCATGGCCTGCGTGAACGTCTGCCCCATGGGCATCGACATCCGCGACGGCCAGCAGATGGAGTGTATCACCTGCGCGCTGTGTATTGATGCCTGCGATGACGTCATGGACAGGATCGGGCGACCACGCGGGTTGATCGACTATCTTGCCTTGTCGGATGCCGAGGCGGAACAGGCAGGCGCTGCACCGCGTCCGATCTGGCAACACGTCCTGCGACCACGGACCTTGCTTTATACAGCGATGTGGGCCGCCATCGGGCTTGGGCTGGTCTATGCGCTGTTCATTCGCAGCGATATCGAGATGACGGTCAGCCCGGTGCGCAACCCGACCTATGTGCTGCAGTCTGACGGCTCTGTCCGCAACATCTACGACGTGCGGTTGCGTAACAAGCTGGGCGAGGATCGCCAGTTTCACCTCAGCCTGACCAGCGACGACATCCTGCGCATCGCGCTGGAGGGTCAGGGCCGCGAACTGACCCTGACGATCCCTGCCGACAGCACCATTCTGCAGCGCGTCTACGTCACCGCACGCCCGCAAGACGCCGCTGCCACACAGGCCAGCGTGCCACTGCGGTTCTGGGTCGAGGATATCGCAAGCGGCGACACCGCCAGCCAGTCAACGATTTTCAATGGAAGGGACGACCAATGACCGAAATCAAGGGATGGCACGTCTTCGCAAGCTTCGCGCTCGCCTTTGGCGTCATCATTGCCGTGAACCTCACACTGGCGTTTCATGCCGTGCGGACTTTTCCGGGGCTGGAGGTGCGCAATTCCTACGTGGCCAGTCAATCCTTCGACGCCGACCGGGATGCCCAGCTTGCACTGGGGTGGGATGTCACCGCGCGCCTCCACGGGCAGGTTCTGACGCTGACAATCCTTGAAAATGGCACAGCCATCGCACCACAGATCACGTCAGCCACCTTTGGCCGGGCCACGACCGTCGCCTTCGACGAAACGCCTGACTTCCACTTTGACGGCAAGGCCCTGCGCGCGACCGTGGCTGGCGGCGCTGGCAACTGGAACCTGCGCCTGCGGGCCGTGGCCGATGACGGCACACCGTTTCAGCAACGCATCATTGTCAGGGCAGACCAATGACAGCCGCCTGCCCCGCTTGCGTTGCCGTCCCCATGCCCGACAACGTTCTTGTCGCACCCGATCTGCAGTTCTCGCTGCCGTCCATCCATTGTGCGGCCTGCATCGGCAAGATCGAACGCGGCCTGCAGGACCTGCCCGGCCTGCGCTCTGCAAGGGTGAACCTCTCGCTCAAACGGCTGACCGTGACGGGGACCGTTGCGGCCGAAGTGGTCGCGGCAGCGCTGCACCAGCTCGGCTATGCTGCGTATCCGCTGGACCTCGCCGCGCTGAACACGGCGCGCGATACGCAAGGCCGCGCTTTGCTGTTGCGTATGGCGGTTGCCGGGTTTGCAATGATGAATGTCATGCTGCTGTCAGTGGCAGTCTGGTCGGGGGCCACAGATGCCACGCGCGATCTGTTTCACCTGATCTCTGCCATGATCGCCCTGCCGGTTGTCGCCTATTCAGGGCAACCGTTCTTTCAAAATGCTTGGCAGGCCCTGCGCGTCAGGCGGCTGAATATGGACGTTCCGATTTCGCTGGCGATCCTGCTGGCGGCTGGCATGTCACTTTATGAAACACTCAACAGTGGCGCACATGCCTATTTCGATGCGGCCCTGTCACTCACCTTCTTTCTGTTGATCGGGCGCTACATGGACCATCGCACGCGATTGGCCGCGCGATCAGCCGCGAAAGAGCTGACCGCGCTGGAGGTGCAGACAGCCCAGAAGCTGGTCGCTGGCGGCACCAAAACGACCCCTGTCTCTGACCTGTGCATCGGTGATCATCTGCTGGTGCCTACTGGCGCGCGTATCCCGGTTGACGGGATGCTGCTGACCGACAGCGCCCTGATCGACCGCGCATTTCTGACAGGGGAAAGTGCGGCCGTCACATGCGGACCCCACAGCACCTTACAAGCCGGAGAGATCAACCTCGGCGCGCCGATCACCCTGCAAGCCACTGCCGTGGGCGAGGACACAACGCTGCGCCGCATGGCCCAGATGGTGGCCGTGGCCGAAAACGGGCGTAACAGCTACACCGCCATGGCCGACAGGGCAGCGCAGGTCTATGCCCCGGCGGTGCATCTGTTGGCATTTGCCGCTTTCATTGGCTGGGTGGTTGTCGATGGGGACGTCCGCCACGCGCTGAACGTGGCAATTGCGGTGCTGATCATCACCTGCCCCTGCGCGCTGGGCCTTGCCGTGCCAGCCGTCAGCACAGCCGCCATCGGCAGGCTGTTTTCCATGGGTTACCTGGTCAAACACGCCACCGCCCTGGAACGACTGGCAGAGGTGGACAGGATCGTCTTTGACAAGACCGGCACGCTCAGCCGCCCCTCTGTCCGCCTGCCGGACGACCTGACCGATGAGGCTGCGCGTGTCGCCAAGGCCCTGGCACAAGCATCGCACCACCCTTTGTCGCGCGCCTTGGATGCAACCCTGGACAAGATCACCCCGGCAGATGTGAAGGATGTCTGCGAGGTTTCGGGTCAGGGGCTCTTTGGAAACTGGCGAGGACAGCGCGTCAAGCTGGGGCGCGGCACATGGCTGGGGGGGATGACAGATGGGCTGTGCCTGCAGATTGGAGACGCACCCGTCATCACCTTCACCGCAACGGAAGAGCCACGCGCGGGCATATCCGACGCGCTGGAAGGCCTCGACCTGCCTTGCGAGATTGTCACCGGCGATGCCACAGCACCAGCCACAGATTTCGCAGCGCGGCTAGGGCTAGCGGTCAAACCCGACATGCGGCCCGAACAGAAACTCAGCTATCTGAGGTCGCTTGCGACAACTGGTGACCGCGTGCTGATGGTGGGCGATGGGCTGAACGACACCGCCGCACTCGCTGCTGCACATGCCTCTGTCGCGCCAGCCAGCGCGCTTGACGCTGCGCGCAGCGCCTCTGACGTTGTGGTCCTGACAGACAGCTTTGCAAAGCTGCCGCTGCTGATCCGCATCGCGCGGCTGGCGCGGCATCTGTCGCAACAGAATTTTGCCATTGCCACGATTTACAATTGCATCGCGGTTCCGGTCGCGCTGGCAGGTTATGCCACGCCGCTGGCGGCGGCCCTGGCCATGTCAGCCTCGTCCATCACCGTTCTTTTGAATGCCCAACGCATCAGGTTTGCCACATGAACGTGCTTGTCGTGCTGATCCCTGTGTCACTTTTTCTTGGCGCTCTTGGCCTTGCTGCCTTTGTCTGGACGGTGCGGTCAGACCAATACGATGACGACCGCGGCAATGCCGCGCGGATCCTACTGGATGATGACTAGGCGCTGCAATGGGTCCATTGGAACCCGCGTCAACCGTCAGTCTGCGTCGTCACCAGCGCTCAGCGCGGTCTGCAACATGAACTGTGCGGCAATGGGCCGGGTCGCCGCGCCAATCGCGCGGGCCTTGCGCCCGATGCTGCCTGACGCGATCAACGGCGGGATCAAGCCGCGCGTGTCCTGCGTGCTGACATAGCGGCGCACCCGGTCCACCAGCGCATCGCGGATCGGTTCAGGGAAAGCGCCATCTATCAGGATCGCCTCAAAATCGATGACAGAGCATGTGGACAGCGCAGCCTTTGCGAGCTCCTGTGCGGTCTGTCCCAGCCACGGGTCAACATAGCGCGACAGCTGCTGCCAGCTGTCAGGGTCGGTCCAAAGTTGCCTTGTATCCAGATCAACCTCGCGCAGGCGCTGTTCCAGCTGGTGGATCGAAGCCATATCGACAAGCTGCATGCTTTCACCATTGGGGCCGATGGATCGCAGTGATCCCAACGCACCGGCATTGCCTTGCCGCCCCTCGTAGACCGCATTGTTCAGAACGATGCCGCCCCCCACAAAGGCACCAACGAAAAAGTAAGCATAATCACGATAGGCCCTGCCACGACCATAGGTGTGTTCGGCCTGACAGGCGGCAGTGGCATCATTCATCAAGGACACCGGCAGGCCCGTCAGCTCGCCGAGTGTCGCGCGCAGATCAATGTCCCACCACCGTGCAAAGGCAGGGTCAGCCCCGGTGCGGTTCTCCGGGCGGCTCCACATTTCAAACGGTGTGGCGACGCCCACGCCGCAAATCCGCCCGGCAAGGTCGGCTGGCAGGCTGTCCACGATGCTGAATGTTCCGTCCTGCACAAAGCTGAAAATCGTCTCAGGCTCCGGTGTGGCATAGGCGATCTGGCGTTCAACCCGTGACGCCCCATGAAAATCGATCAGGATCAGCTCGGCAGAGCGGCGTCCGATCTTCAGCCCAAAGGCAAACGTGCCATCAGCGGCCAACCCGATGGGGATCGACGGTTTACCGACCTTGCCCCGCACGGGGTCGCCACGCTCCACAAGGCCCTCGGCCTCAAGCCTGCGCAGGATGCTGGACACCGTCGGCGGCGACAGTCCGGCCAGCTTCGCAAGATCGCTCGCCGGCATCGCCCCATGTCTTTGGATCAGGGACAACAGCAGGCGCGCGTTATGATCGCGGACGCCTTTCTGGCTCAGCCCGGTGCTGATCGATCTGACCTGTGCATCATCCATGCGCACTTCTTAATGACCTCACATGCAGAACGATATAGCGGATTTCTTTTAATAAAGAAAGTTAACTAATTAATTGACACTCTCCGACGAATCGTGCCTTTTAAGGCGCACTGCGGGGGTGACCCTGTGGCAAGAAAGGTGGGGTTCAGCCCTGCCACCATGTTTTTGGGAGGACACTATGAGAAAGCTTTTGATTGGCACTGCCGCCGCCGCGATCACATCGGCCAGTGGCGCATTTGCAGACGGGCACGGCACATCCGCCTGCCTGATCACCAAGACCGATACGAACCCGTTTTTCGTCAAGATGCGCGAAGGCGCAGAGGCCAAGGCTGCCGAACTGGGGATCACTCTCAATTCTTACGCCGGTCAGGTTGACGGCGACAACGAGGCACAGGTTGCCGCGATTGAGACCTGCATCGCCAATGGCGCATCGGGTATCCTGATCACCGCATCTGACACCGCTGCCATCGTGCCATCGGTCGAAGAGGCGCGTGCCGCCGGCCTTCTGGTCATCGCGCTTGATACGCCGCTGAACCCGATCGACGCGGCTGATGCGACATTCGCCACAGACAACTTCGTCGCCGGTGAACTGATCGGCCAATGGGCTGCCGGGGCGCTGGGTGACGAGGCCGCAAATGCCAAGATCGCCATGCTTGATCTGGCCATCAGCCAGCCAACCGTGGGTGTGCTGCGTGACCAGGGTTTCCTGACAGGGTTCGGCATTGATGTGGTCGATCCCAACATGTGGGGTGATGAAACCGACGAACGGATCGTCTGCAACGAGGTGACAGCAGGCAACGAAGAAGGCGGACGTACCGCCATGGAAACCTGCCTTGCCGCTGATCCGGACATCAACGTGGTCTACACCATCAACGAACCCGCCGCTGCCGGTGCTTATGAGGCACTGGTCGCAGTTGGCCGTCAGGATGATGTGACCATCGTCTCCGTTGACGGGGGCTGCCCCGGTGTGGCCGATGTGGCCGATGGGGTCATCGGTGCGACATCGCAGCAGTATCCGCTGCTGATGGCGTCATTGGGGATCGAGGCGATCGCCTCTTTCGCTGCTGACGGCACCCTGCCTGCAAACACCGAAGGAAAGGATTTCCTTGATACCGGCGTGGCACTGGTGACGGACACACCAGTTGACGGTGTTGAATCGATCTCTGTCGAAGAAGGCACAGACCTCTGCTGGGGTTGATATGACGCCGTCCGAAAGGGCAGTCTGAAAACAACAAAGGGCGGGCTCTGGTCCGCCCTTTGCGAAACGAAAGACGTTTCGATACGGGACAGGGGGGACAGGGATGGCCAACGAGACCGACAATTACGAGGCAGGCTTGAAAGACGCGTCGCAAACGGTTGCGGCATTCGACCTGCACGACAAATCACTGCTGATGCGCTTTCAGGGGGCCTTGCACAAGACGCCGTCACTGGTGCCGCTGATCGTGCTGGTCTGTGCGATCATGATCTTCTCTGGCTGGCTGGGGCCGCGGTTTCTGCCGCAGATGACGCTGGTGTTCCAGCAAATCCAGATCGTGGGCATTCTGGCACTGGCGCAAACGCTGGTCATCCTGACGGCCGGTATTGACCTGTCGGTCGGGGCGATTGCGGTCTTCTGCTCTGTCATCATGGGG
>JAHDGO010000093.1 GCA_020627605.1 Yoonia sp. | reverse complement strand
AGCAAGGGGTTTGGGCGACCTTCAACACAACATCGCGCTTGACTCTGCGATTGCCAAAAAAGAATCTTTTGGCCCGTTGAAAACGCACATTTTCTGCCGCCCTCTTGCGCGCCGCTGACACAGCAGAAAGAAAAAAGCGCGCCCTGCTCAGGCGCGCTTGCAAAATTTTTCGCCCGCGCTAACGGGCAGAATCGTGGTTTAGCCGATGGCCTTCACACGCGACGACAGGCGCGACATTTTGCGCGACGCCGTGTTCTTGTGCATCACGCCTTTGCTGACGCCGCGCATCAGTTCGGGCTGTGCTGCCTTGAGCGCGTCTGCAGCGGCTTTCTGATCACCAGAAGCGATCGCCTCTTCCACAGCGCGCAGATAAGTACGGATGCGCGAGCGGCGCATCTTGTTCACTGCAAAGCGGGCTGCGTTCTGACGGGCGCGTTTTTTCGACTGCGGAGAGTTTGCCATATGTTCGTTTCCTTACGGGGGCCAAGGGGCCAATTGAATGTTGATCGCGCAATCTGCCCAAGCCCCGGGTTTTCGAACCGGTCTCTCTGGCCTAGCGGGCCTCACGCGCATGTCTGCCGCGGCTGATAGGACAGATTCGTGTGAATGGGAAGCCTATTTGTCGCGAAACTGCGCTTCGCGCTTTTCGGTAAAGGCGGCCATGCCTTCGGCCTGATCCTCGGTCGCGAACAACGAGTGAAACAGGCGGCGTTCATAGTTGATGCCTTCGGCCAGCGTCGTTTCATAGGCGCGGTTGACCGCATCCTTTGCGGCAATTGCCGCAATCTGGGATTTCTCGCTGATCTTTTCTGCTGCGGCCTTGGCCTCTCCCAGCAGTTTTTTGGCAGGCACCACGCGGCTGACAAGGCCGGAACGCTCTGCCTCTTCGGCATCCATGAAGCGCCCGGTCAGATGCATATCCATCGATTTGGATTTACCCACAAAGCGGGTCAGACGCTGTGTGCCACCTAGCCCTGCGATCACGCCAAGATTGATTTCCGGCTGGCCAAATTTGGCATTGTCGGCGGCAATGATGAAATCGCACATCATGGCCAGTTCACATCCGCCGCCCAGCGCATAGCCAGCAACGGCAGCAATGATCGGCTTACGGGTATTGTTGAACCGCTGCGTTTCAGGCTCAAAGAAGCGTTGCATATACATGTCGACAAAACTTTTGTCGGCCATCTGCGAAATATCTGCGCCTGCGGCAAAGGCCTTTTCCGACCCGGTGATCACGATGCAGCGGACTTTTTCGCTGGCGTCGGCCTCTTCCAAAGCCGTGCACAACTCATCCAGCAGTTTGGAGTTCAGCGCGTTCAGCGCGTCAGGGCGGTTCAGCGTGATGGTGGCAACGTAGTCACTGATATCGACAATGATGTTCTCATAGGCCATGCGTTTGTCCCTGTTAGCGCCGGTCAGGCCCCAAGGCTTAGCAAAGCCGCGCCACCAATCAAGTTATCTTTGGCATTGCGGACAAAAGAAAGATGAGCGTCCGGATTGTACGATTCGGCGGATTGTTTTGTCGCATCCGGGGGTTAGGCAGGGTTCGCCTTCGCGGTCATAGACCTGAAAGACATGCTGAAAATATCCCAACTCGCCATCTGACTGGCGGTAATCGCGCAAGGATGACCCACCAGCGGCAATCGCTTCTGTCAGGACATCGCGGATCAGGGGAACAAGGCTGGCAACGCGTCCTGCACTGATCCGCCCGGCCTTGCGTGCGGGGTGGATGCCTGCGCGGTACAACACTTCGCAGACGTAAATATTGCCAAGGCCCGACACGACCCGCTGATCCAGCAGTGCGGATTTGATCGGCGTGTTCCGACCGGCTAGTTTCCGGGTCAGATAAGCCTCGTGAAAGGCATTGCCCAAAGGTTCCGGCCCCAGATCGCGGATCAGCCAGTGATCATCCTGCGCGGCCGTCGGCATCAGATCCATCGCGCCAAACCGGCGAGCGTCGTTGAAGGTAATCCGTGCATCATCTGCCATGTGCAAAACAACATGGTCATGTTTCGCCGGGGCCGGGTGTGCGTGAAAGAAATCGCCGATCCGCTGGCCTGATACCAGCATGCGCCCTGACATGCCCAGATGGATCAACAGGGTTTCAGCCGTATCAAGGTCAGCCAGTATATATTTCGACCGGCGTCGCAGCCCCAGCACCCGCGCCCCTGTCAGCCGGTCCGCCATGCGTTCCGGAAAGGGCCAGCGCAAATCTGGGCGGTTGACCTCTGCCCGTGCAATGACCTTGCCGGTCATGGCTGGTGCAATCCCTTCCTTGACGGTCTCAACTTCTGGCAGTTCGGGCATCTTCGCTCTCTTCAGTCGCGGCAGCGCCGGTGATAGGTCAGCACCTGCGGTTTATTGAGGCATGTGTCGATCCGCGCAAGACCCACCCGCAAATCAGAATTCGCTGTTATTCCTCGCGATCCGTGTGTTTGCATAGGCCACAAAGTCGACAATCCCGACAAGGTATTTCTGAACCTCGTATTTCTTGCCGGCCTCAGTGTGAAGATTGTAGATGTAATGCCCATTGTCGCGCAGTGAAATCACATCCTTCCAAAGCACTTCCTTGCGTTGAAAGAACCAGCCGCGGGTGACGATCCGATAGTCGTCGTATCGTGCCTCATAGGTCTGAATAAAGAACACGCCATAGACAAGGAGCGCGCTCAGGCCCCACTGCAATGCGGGAACGGGCAACCGGAACTCGGCTGGGCCAAGCCACAGGCCCCACAAAACCAGCCCGCTCAACACAAGGCTGATCATCCGCAGTCCGATTGTTGGACGCAGGAAACGGTCGCCGATCGTCTGCGGCGCCTCCCGGGATTTGCCGATACCGGCAACCAGAGCAACATCCAGCGGCAAGTTCGCGACCCCAAGCGACCCAAGCGCTGATTTCTGCACCTCATTCGTCACATTCCGTGGCTGTCGCAACAGACTATGTCGGAACCAGCCCCCGAAACTCTGTCCGCCGCCAAACAACCAGAAAGTCAGCCGCAGTATGATCAACAGACAGCCGAGTAAGGACAGACCCAGCGCAATTTGAATCTCAGACATGCAAACCCCCGTGGCACATTGACAGTTTGTGTATCACCCTATCTGCGTATAAGCGTTTTGAGACAGCAATCGGGCGAAAGCGTGACATGACCGATCAGGACAATAACACCACACATTTCGGCTATCAGACCGTCCGGGAAGAGGAAAAAGCAGGCCGTGTTCAGGGAGTCTTTTCCTCTGTCGCCAGCAAATATGACATCATGAATGATGTGATGTCCGGCGGGGTCCACCGGATCTGGAAAGATGCGATGATGGACTGGCTTGCCCCCCGCCCCGGTCAACGTCTGCTGGACGTGGCCGGCGGGACCGGCGACATTTCTTTCCGGTTTCTCAAACGCGCGGGCCACGGCCATGCCACCGTGCTGGACCTGACCGAACCTATGCTGGTAGAAGGGCGCAAACGGGCAGAGGCCGCGCGCCTGTCAGACAGCCTGGACTGGGTTGTGGGCGACGCCATGGCCTTGCCGTTCGAGGCCAATACATTTGACGTCTACACCATCAGTTTTGGCATCCGTAACGTGACCCGCCCCGCCGACGCACTGGCAGAGGCGTATCGCGTCCTCAAACCCGGTGGCAGGTTGATGGTGCTGGAGTTCAGCCAAATGCCCAACCCCATGATGCAGGCGGCCTATGACGCCTATTCGTTCAATGTGATCCCCCGCATGGGGCAGATGATTGCCGGTGACCGGGACAGCTATCAGTATCTGGTGGAATCGATCCGCAAGTTCCCGGATCAGGATACGTTTCTTGGCATGGTGCGCGATGCCGGGTTCGGCAATGCCAAATACCGCAATCTCACCATGGGTGTCGCAGCCCTGCATTCGGGGTGGAAGCTCTAGCGTGCGTGGCCCCCACAACATTATTCGCCTGATCCGAACGGGTGCGACGCTGGAACGGACCGGCGCGATGAAGGTCGTGCTGGACGCCTTTGATGCCGGGCCGCTGCTGCGGATCACCTTCCGCACGCTGGTCTGGCCCTTTCAATGGCTGGGGTTCAAGGGCGACGTGACCGCGCCACCGGCAGTGCGCGCCCTGACGGCCCTTGGCCCCGCCTACATCAAATTCGGGCAGGTTTTGTCGACGCGCCCCGATGTGGTGGGCGATGAACTGGCCGTGCAGCTGCGTGTGCTGCAGGACAAGCTGCCGCCGTTTTCCATGCGCGAGGCCAAGGAAACCCTACAAAGGGAACTCGGCCAGTCGTTTGATCAACTCTTCTCGTCATTTTCAGAGCCCGTCGCCGCAGCCTCCCTCGCGCAGGTGCACAAGGCGCATCTGGCCGAAAACGGCGATGCCGTCGCGGTGAAGATCCTGCGACCAGGAATTGAGCGGGCATTTCGCAAGGACATCGACGCCTTCTATTTTGCCGCCCGCGCGATTGAGGTCCTGTCGCCAGCATCGCGCCGTCTGCGGCCCATGGACGTGATCACCCACTTCGAAGGCGTGGTCATGGGCGAACTCGATTTGCGGCTGGAAAGCTCTGCCGCGGCGGAGTTTGCCGCCAATACCGAAGGCGACGCAGGCTTTCAGGTCCCGCAAATCCGCTGGCATCTGTCCAGCCGCCGCGTCATGACGCTGGACTGGGCAGAAGGCACGAATATCGGCCTGAACGACGCACTTGACCAGGCAGGGCATGATCGACGGGCGCTGGCGACGCGTGTCCTGCAACTTTTCCTGAACCACGCTCTGCGCGACGGGTATTTTCACGGCGACATGCATCAGGGCAACCTGAAGGTGGCCGAAAACGGCGATATCATCGCCTATGACTTTGGCATCATGGGCCGGATCGACGAGTACACACGCCGCGTTTACGCCGAAATTCTGTTCGGCTTTATCCGCAAGGATTATCAGCGCGTCGCCGAGGTGCATTTTGAGGCAGGCTATGTGCCTGCTGACCGTGATGTCGATGAATTCGCCCGCGCGCTGCGCGCCGTGGGAGAGCCGATCTTCGGCATGGACGCCAGCCGCATCTCTATGGCGCGGCTGCTCAGCTATCTGTTTGAGGTGACCGAGCGTTTCGGCATGGAAACCCGGACAGAGCTGATCCTGCTGCAGCGCACCATGGTTGTGGTCGAAGGTGTGGCCCGGTCACTGGACCCGCATATGAACATCTGGCACGTCGCTCGCCCGGTGGTCGAAGACTACATCAAGAAAAGTATCGGGCCGAAGGCGCTTTTGAATGATCTGGCAAAAACCGCGCGCATCCTTGCCCGCTTTGGCCCGCAATTGCCGCGTCTGGCAGAGGATGCGCTGATCCGGCTCAACAACCCGCCCCCACCGCCCAAGCCACAGCGGCGCATCGCGCGGTTGTCATGGATGGCGCTGGGTGGTGTCATCGTGGGCGCCGGGGTCTGGATCGCATTCCTCTTCTAGGCGTTTCCGCGCCCTATGGATTGCGCACCGCCGTGACGTCGCCGCTTGCCACGGTCGCCCCACCTTCCAGGACCAGCACCGGCAATCCGCCCTCCAGCCGGACCTCTGTGATCAGGCTGTAAACCGCGACGGAGTCAGTAGCGATGACACTGCCCGCACTGCTGGTCACAAGATCGAACTGGTATTGCCCCGCGGGCATCGGTGTGCCCCCTTCGCCAACACCCGCCCATTCAATGCTGTCGCTACCCGGCGGCAGGGCGATGCGCTGCACTTCGTCCCCGTTGGCGTTGCGCACAATAATCTCGGCGCTGTCGCCAAGGGTTGATGGCTGCGGGTAAAGCGTAAGTGGCGAGCCATCAAACTGCGCAGGTGCAACTGCCCGCGCCTCTTGCCCGACCAGCGCCGCCATGTCGGCAAGACCGGACACACCCAGTTGCGTGGTCAGCGTGCGCAGCAGATCATTGGTCTGCACGGCCTGTTCTACACCCGAGAACGTCGCCAATTGCGTGGCGTAATCGGTAGAGTCGATAGGATTGAGAGGATCCTGATACTGCATCTGCGCGGTCAGCATCTGCAGGAACATTTCAAAGTCCGATGTAATCTGCGCCGCCGTCGTCGCGGCAGCGCCCTGTGCGCCGGGCGCGACGGCAGGTGGGGGAGAATTAGGTATATCCATGCGTGCTCCTACAAGCGTAGATCAAGTCCGGTGGTCAGATCGGTTGCTGTGCGCGACGGCTGGGGCATGCCCTGCTCTGCCGCGAACACAGTCTTTTCATCGTCGGTATCTGCAGCCTGCTCCCCCGCCGCCTGTTCATTGGCGCCGTCAAAGGAAAACGTCAGGCTGTCATAGCCAAGGTCGCGAAATTCCTGTGCCAGCGTTTCAATGTGACGGCGCAGCAAGTCAGAGGTTTCAGGTCGATCCGCCGCAATGACCAGCGTGATCGCCCCATCGCCTGCGGTCAGGCTAAGCCTGACCCGCCCGAGTTCTTCGGGGCTCAGCGAGATTTCGGTTGTCTTACCGGGCCCCTGTGGCATTGCCTGTGCGATTTGCAGCGCGGCATTGCGGGCCATCTCGGCACCGGGCAGCGGGGCTGCTGGCATGACACTGCCCTGCGCAGCAAATGGCCTGTCACTGCCCCCCGCAGTCAGACCAACATCAATATCAGCCGTCCGGGCAAGTTTTTCATAGGCTTCCGCCTTTGCCGCCTGCGCCAATTGCAGCATCACAGCGGGTGCCTGGGCGGCAACAACCGGGACGGGGCGCGCAGCATCGGGCAGCGCCGTTTGCACGGCCCGCATGGTTTCACGCGGCAGGGCGTCACGTGATCGCCGCTCTGCCGCGGGGTTCTGCGCGGCATCCAACGGTTTGCCCCAGGCCTTTGCTGTCATCTGGCCCGATGGATGCGTGCCCTGCGCTGGGCCAGCCACCACTTTCACTGCAATTTCGGCAGCTTTTGGCGGTTGATCACCTTCTGCCGGGATGCGCTTTGGGACAGCGAGATCGGGCACCAGCGGTTCTGCCTCGGGGCCTTGGACCGCCTGTGGGATCTGCACCGTTTGTGGCGGACCGCCTTGCGGCAGGACGGTTTGCGTTGGCGGCACAGGCATGTCCGCAATCTGTGCTCTGGCGAGCTGCGCTGTAACAGGCAGATCAACAGCATCCCTGCCCAAGCCCTGACCACGCGGATCGGCTGGCAGGGGCGCAATAGGAACCTCACCAATGGCCAAACTGTCAGGCAGCACCATGGCCGTGTCACCGTCCTCTGCCGCGACCAGGAACGCATCGACCGCTTCCTGATCAGGTGCATCCACCATCACAGGGACCACAACATCGCCCGTCTGCTCGGCCGTTGCATCGCCCGCAACAATGGCAGCAAAGGCATCACCACCATTGGCGTCCTGCGGCGTGGCAGTTGCTGCAGGGCGGGCGTCGGCCGCACCGCCATTTGAAACAAGCAAGGGAATCATCCGGCACTCCGGCAAGAGACATTTGTCGCTCTGTCTGAACGAAAAAACTTACTGAATGTTTAGGACTGTCCGTCAGGGTACG
>JAHDGO010000092.1 GCA_020627605.1 Yoonia sp. | reverse complement strand
GTCTTTTCAGCGCAAACCGGGCCCGGCAGGCGTCATGCGCGTTGCAATTTGACCGCTTCTTGTCGGGCCAGCCGGATCAGATGCGCCATGAACGGGCGGCTGGTGTCGTCACTGCGCGTCGCCGCATAAAGCCGCCGGGTGATCCCGCCTTGCGTCAATGGCCGCGTCACATAGTCGGAATTATAGCGCACTTGCCGAACAACCCAATCCGGCAGCACTGCCACCCCTCGGTTTGACGCGACCAGCAATAGAATGACCGCCGTCAATTCGACCTGACGCACCTCTGCCGGTTCGACCTTGGCGGGCGTCAGCAGTTGGGAAAACACATCCAACCGCGCGCGATCCACCGGATAGGTGATCAGGGTCTGACCACGGAAGTCCGCTGCCTCGATCACGTCCTTCTGGGCCAATGGATGCTGGGCTGAGGCGACAAAGACAGGTTCATAGTCGAAAAGCGGGGTGAAATCCGTCTCTGGCAGGTCCTCGGGGTCGGAGGATACCACCAGATCAACCTCTTCCTTGCGCAGGGCGGGCATGGCGTCAAAGGCCAGACCGGGGCGGATGTCGACATCGACGTCAGGCCAGGCCTTGCGGAACTGTTCCAGCACCGGGAACAGCCATTCAAAACATGCGTGGCATTCGATGGCGATGTGCAGGCGACCCGATTTGCCGGCGACGAGCCCTGAGAACTCCATCTCCAGCGCGGCCACCTGCGGCAGGATCGTCTCTGCCGCCGCCAGCATGCGCATCCCCGCCGCAGACAGTTTCAGCGGCTTGGACCGGCGCACAAACAATTCGACGCCGGCTTGATCCTCGATTCCCTTGATCTGATGAGACAGCGCCGACTGCGTGATATTCAGCTGATCCGCCGCGCGCGCCAGACCACCGGTGTCATGGATCGCCTTGATGGTGCGCAGGTGCCGGAACTCGATATGCATGATGTGAGCCGCCCTCATGACGTTAGTGAGTTTTATGAAATTGCCTCAACTTCATAGAGGTGGGACAAGGGCAAATCAAGCCAAGAGGTTGCTTCACATGTCCGCCCATACCGCCCCTTCAGTGTCCTTCGAATTCTTCCCACCCAAGTCGCTGCAAGGGTCGTTCCGCCTTTGGGATTGCGTCAACACGCTGGCCCCGCTGGACCCCTCATTCGTCTCGGTGACCTATGGCGCCGGCGGCACGACACGCCAACTGACACATGAGGCGGTCGCGACGCTCCACGATGCCACCGGGCTGAAGGTCGCGGCCCATCTCACCTGCGTGGATGCCACCAAGGCCGAGACGCTGGAGATCGCCGAGAATTATGCTGCGGCTGGCGTGACAGAGATTGTCGCCCTGCGCGGCGATGCGCCCAAGGGAAGTGACGGGTTCCGCCCGCATCCCGACGGCTTTGCAAGCTCGGTCGCGCTGATTGGCGCACTGGCAGATACCGGCAAATTTACGATCCGCGTCGGCGCCTATCCTGAAAAGCACCCCGAAGCGTCAGATCAGGCCGCTGACATCGCGTTCCTCAAGCGCAAGATCGACGCTGGCGCGACGTCGGCGATCACGCAGTTCTTTTTTGAGGCTGACACCTTCTTTCGCTTTCGCGATGCCTGCGTGAAGGCGGGCATCGACGCGCCCATTCTTCCCGGCATCTTGCCGGTCGAAAACTGGGCCGGCACACAGCGTTTCGCCCGCGCCTGCGGCACGGCCATCCCGCAGGTGATCCATGATGCCTTTGAGAACGCAACACGCGATGGCACAACCGACCTTCTGGCCACTGCCGTCGCGACGGAACTCTGTGACGACCTACTGCGCGGCGGGGTGGAGCATCTGCACTTTTACACCCTCAACCGCCCGGAACTGACGCGCGACGTCTGCCATGCGCTGGGTGTGACGCCGAAAGTGCAGTTGCAAAACGTGGCCTGACGCGACAGCTTGCGGGCAGGCAACACGGAAAGGCCCGCATGTTCATCGCCCAATCCCCAGACGACCTTCCGACACTGGAAACGACACTGTCCATGTCAGGCCTTGCCTTCATGCAGGCGATGCAGCGCGGCGAGATTTCGCGCCCGCCAATCTCTGGCCTGCTGAATTACAGCCTGGATACGGTCGAGGACGGCAAGGTCATCTTTCGCGGCACCCCTGAGTTTGCCCATTGCAACCCCATGGGCGGGGTCCATGGCGGCTGGTATGGCACACTGCTTGACAGTTGCATGGCCTGTGCGGTGATGACCAAAGTGCCGCAAGGGGCGATCTACACGACGCTGGAATACAAGGTAAACCTGACCCGCGCGATCCCGCCGGGGACAGAGATACTGGCAACAGGACGCATCCAGCACGCAGGCCGCACAACCGGTGTGTCAGAGGGAGAGATCAGAGGCGCAGAGGACGGCAAGCTCTATGCCACAGGGACGACGACCTGCCTGATCATGAAAATGCGCGACGGTTGACACGCACCTTATTGCTGCGGAACCCGCATATCGCTGTCTTGGTCAACGATTTCGGCGGCTACGTTGTTGCCCACCGTGTCATGCAGCCGTTCCGAGCGACACCGGCCAACGATACGTTTGCGCCGCGACAAAAAAATCTTGGCCCAGCCGTGCCAGTTGCCGATCGAGGGCGCCGTCACATCCTGTGCAAACCGGTCCTGCCAGCCTTCTGGCAGAGGCACACCGCAGGCTGACAGCCGCTCCAGCATCCAGACAAGGGGGATGTTGGCCAAGGGGCGCGCGGCCGGGAATTGCCCCACTTGCCCGCCCACATCAGCGTGGTTGCCGCGAAACCAGACCTGTTCCATATGGCCCTGCCATGCGATCGGACATTGCCACATCACGGGGGCGTAGGCCTCGCGCCGTTCATCAAGTGCGACGGCATGAAACCCGTTGCGGATATGCGGGCCGAGCGCGTGGTTGTGAAAGTCATGCGTGCCTGATTGCGCCCAGCGCCAGACGATGGGCAGACGCAGCCCCAGCGCCTTGACCGTGTCCCAGACCGCGACGGCCTCAACCTGTGTGTCAGCATGGCAGTAATGCTCGCGAAAGGCTGGCAGTGCCGCGCTGCGTCCGCCGATACGGTAATGCCGGTAGGCCTGCGTCACCGCGCGTTCTGTCGCGCAATCGGCCTTCACCAGCCCGACAATATCAATGACCCCGGCCAGTGACCGGACGGCATAGGCCCCGCGCGAATAGCCGATCAGCACGATCTGGTCGCCGGGACGGTAGCGCGAGGCGACAAACCCATAGGCACGTTTGATCTGGCGGTTGATGCCCTTGCCGGTCATCACATCCCAGGTGCCTTTCCAGTCGCGCCACTGGATGCCTGCCTCATAGTAGACGGTCAGGTTGGCCGCGCCACTGACCTCTTTGAGCAGTTTGAAGGTCAGCCCGGCGTTCGTTTCACATCCGGGTGCAAGTGATGACATCGTACCGTCAAGGATGACCACATGGGTCGCAGGACCGCGCCGCCTTGCGCCGCCCTCTTCAGCGCGGGCGCGGCGGCCAAAGAGGCCAAAGAGCCAGTCACGCAGCGGCACTGCTGTCCTGTGCCTGTCTGATCAATTGCCAGATGCGGTGCGGGGTGTATGGCATCTGTGCGTCACGCACGCCGGTTTCCCACAGCGCATCGATCACGGCGTTAGCCACTGCCGCCAATGCGCCGACGGTGCCAGCCTCGCCGCAGCCCTTCATCCCCATGGGGTTGTAGAGCGACGGTGTGCATTCTGTCGAAAACCCGATCATGGGGACATCATCCGCACGCGGCATGCCGTAGTCCATAAAACTCGCCGTGAGCAATTGACCATCCTCATCAAAGACCACCCGTTCGGTCAGGGCCTGGCCGATGCCTTGCACGACACCGCCATGGACCTGACCGGCCACCAGCATAGGATTGATAAGGTTACCAAAGTCATCCACCACCGTGTAGCGGTCCACTGTGACGACGCCAGTCTCCGGATCTATCTCTACCTCTGTCACATGGGCACCATTGGGAAAGCTGCGGTTTTCCAGCGTGATTTGTGCCGCATGGCGCAACAGATCGTCGCGCCCGGCGTCGCGCGCCATATCTGCAACCTCCAGAATCGTCGGTGTCAGGTTGGACCCGGTCATGCGAAAGCGTTCATCGTCAAAACTGATGCCTGCCGCATCGACACCCTCGGCATCGGCCAGAAAGGCCGTGAAGGCCGCCAGCATTTTGTCGATGGTGGCCAGTGTTGCGGTGTTCTGCACCGTGACAGAGCGTGAGCCGCCTGTGCCGCCACCCTTTGCAATCAGGTCGCTGTCGCCTTGCACGACAGTGATCTGGTCCACCGGAATGCCGATCTGATCAGACAGGAACTGGGCATAAACCGTTTCATGTCCTTGCCCGTTGGATTGGGTCCCGACATAGATCGTGGCCCCACCATCGGTGAAGGCGACTGTTGTCGTCTCTGTCGGATCGCCAAGGATGCTTTCGATATAATAGCAAAGCCCCTGCCCGCGCAGTTTGCCAGCCTTGGCCGATGCCGCCTTGCGCGCGGCAAAGCCATCAGTATCCGCAGCCTTGGCCACGCTATCCAGCACCATCCCAAAATCACCGATATCATAGGTCACACCACTGACAGTGGTGTAGGGAAACTGGTCAGGCTTGATGAAATTCTTGCGCCGCAAATCCCACGCATCGACGCCCAGCGCGCGCGCAGCAGCGTCCATCGTGCGTTCAAGGACGAAAATCGCCTCTGGCCGCCCGGCCCCGCGATAGGCGTCAACTGGCGTTGTGTTGGTGTAGACGCCGCGTGTGCGCATATAGGCGGTCTGCACGTCGTAGGTGCCCATCAGAACTTTGGCGAACAGCTCTGTCTGGATGTTCTGCGCAAATTGCGAGTTGTAGGCACCCATATTGGCGATGGTGTCCAGATGATAGGCGACGATCCGGTGGTCGGCGTCAAAGGCGATGGTGGCGGTTGTGGTCAGATCGCGGCCGGCGTTGTCGGTCAGCATCGCCTCTGTCCGGTCGGACATCCAACGCACAGGACGGCCCAGCACACGTGCGGCATGGGCCGCACAGAAGGGTTCGGGGTAGCGCATGGCCTTCATGCCAAAGCCGCCGCCAACATCAGGGTTGGTGACGCGGATCTGATCGGGGGCCAGATTGAAATGGCGGGCCAGGTCGGATTTTGTCACCCAGACCCCCTGCCCGTTCACGGCGACATGCAGACGGCCATCTTCGACCTCGGCGTAGCAGCCGCGCGGTTCCATCGCGTTGCAGATGATCCGGTTGTCATGCACATCGACAGTCACGACATGCGCTGCGTCCTCGATGGCGGCCTGCGTTGCGGCCTCTTCCCCCAGACCCCAGTCAAAAGCCTGGTTTCCCGGCGCTTCGGGATGGATCGTGTCGCCGCCAAGGGCCAGATCAACATGCACAGGCAAATCGTCGATATCGAGTGCGATGACCTCTGCTGCGTCCTTTGCTGCCGCCAGATTATCGGCCACGATCATCACGATCGGTTCTCCCACGTGGCGCACCCGGTCCTGCGCCAGAATCGGGCGAACGGGCGCGGCACCGCGGCTGCCGTCACGGTTCTTCACGGTAGAGCCGCCAAGCCCAAGCACGACACCGGCAGCGACAAGATCAGCAGCGCTGATCACCAGATGGACGCCGGGCATCTCACGCGCGTCATCAAGGTCAAGTTCGGTGATCTGCCCGTGGGCGACGGTGGAGCGGAGGAAATAGGCATGCAGCGCACCGTCCGGGGCAATGTCATCGACATAGCGCCCCTGCCCAGTGAGAAAGCGCTGGTCCTCTCTGCGTGTCACAGACTGGCTTTTGCCGAATTTTTCCATCGTGTCCTCATGCGTTTACGCCCTTGACCGTAGCGACAGCCAGCGCGGTGTCCAGCGCGGATGCGCCGCTTAGGCCCGGCGGGCCAGTGTCGTGGCTGCAGCTTCCAGCGCGCCTTTGCCATGGGGCAGATCAAGCGCCTTCAGCCCGGCGTCAATGGTGCCCAGCACACCCATGATCATATGCGCGTTGACATGGCCCATATGGCCGATCCGAAAGAATGCGTCCGCTGGCGTGCGCCCCAGACCGATGCCAAGGGTCAGCCCGCATTGATCCTCGCACCATTGGCGCAACCTGTCGCCATTTGGTGACCCGATACCGACTGCCGTCACGGCATGTGACCGATGCGCGGGGTCGGCCACGTTCAGATGCATCGGACCGTCCTGTGACCAGACGTCGAAGGCCGCCCAGATCATCTGCGCCAGACCGGCATGGCGGTCAAAGACGGCGTCGAGCCCTTCTGCCTTGATCATGTCGAGGGCCTTGCGCAGACCGTAAAGGTGATGCGTCGGGGCGGTGCCGTCGAAGTATTTGAAATAGTAGTCAGGGTTCACCCGCGCGCGCCAATCCCAATAGGTTGTCACACGGTCGCCACGTTGCGCATCGGCCGTGTCGTTGAACCAGACAAAGCTGATCCCGGCAGGTGTCATCAACCCCTTTTGGCAGGCCGCCACCATGACATCGACGCCCCATGCGTCCATTTCAAACCGGTCGCAACCCAGCGATGCAATGCAATCAACCATCAAGAGCGCGGGATGCCCGGCCCTGTCCATCGCCGCGCGCAAACCGGCAATATCGCTTTTGACACTGGTCGAGGTATCGACATGCACAGCCAGCACTGCCTTGATGCGGCCTGTGGTGTCCTTGCGCAGCACCTCTTCAACCTGTGCCAGATCGATGGGTGACTGTGCGCCGTGATCGATGGTTTGCACCTGCGCGCCCAGCCCGGTCGCCATTTCGCCCCAGCCAATGCCAAAGCGCCCTGTTGCGAGCACCAGCACCCTATCACCGGCGGACAGGACATTGGCCAATGCGGCCTCCCACGCGGCATGGCCGTTGCCGATGTAGATAGCAACGTGATGCTCCGTCATCGCCACCGCCTTGAGGTCGGGGATCAGGCTATCGGTCAGGTCATGCAGCTCCCCCTCATAGATATTGGGCGAGGCGCGATGCATCGCCTGCAGCACGGCATCCGGCATGACAGAGGGGCCGGGTATGGCCAGATAGGCGCGACCATTGGACAAGGGCATGAGCGGGGGCTTTCAACTGAGTGTTCGGGCGGACAGTAATCCGACGCCATGCAAGGTCAACCTTGCCATGCCCGTCAGGGGACACCATTTAGGACAGGCACGGCGCACGTGCATGAAGGAGCAGAGTTTCATGTCAGATCGCACAGTCTTGGCCATCGGCGGCGCGGATCGCGTGGATTTCCTGCAAGGTCTGGTCACCAACGATGTGGCCAAGGCCGCGGACAGCATCATTTACACCGCCCTTCTGACGCCGCAGGGCAAATTCATCGCGGATTTCTTTGTCATCGGTCAGGCGGACCGGTTGCTGATTGATGTGGCAACCTCGCATATGCAGACCCTTGGGCAGCGGTTGACCATGTACCGACTGCGCGCAGATGTGACGATTGAAGTGACCGAACTGGTTGTGTCACGCGGGGTTGGCAGCCCGCCTGACGGCGCACTG
>JAHDGO010000091.1:2768-7505 GCA_020627605.1 Yoonia sp. | reverse complement strand
GGTTGAAACCGGCTATCTGCACAACCACGCGCGCATGTGGTTTGCCTCTATCTGGGTGTTCACGCTGCGCCTGCCATGGGCGCTTGGTGCGGATTTCTTCATGCGTCACCTGCTCGATGGTGATCCGGCGTCCAACACGCTGTCATGGCGCTGGGTGGCCGGATTGCAAACCAAGGGGAAAACCTATCTGGCCCGCCCTGACAACATCGCGAAATACACCAACGGTCGGTTCCGCCCCACCGGGCTTGCAACCCATGCCGCCGCTTTGGAAGGACCACCCAATCCGGAGCGGCAGCCGATCACGCCGTCAGACACGGTTGACCCAGACAAGCCCGTTCTGTTGCTGTTGACCGAAGAGGATATGTCGCCGGGCTGGCTGCTGGACAGATGCAATCCTGCAGGCACAGCGATTGTACAGGCAACATCACAGCGCAGCCCGCTGGCCGTTGCAGAAAATGTCACGTCCTTTGTGACGGCTGCACTGGAAGCGACAGCGGCCCGCTATGCCGACCGATTGGGCAAGGTCACGTGGCTTGCACCGGATCAGGTTACAGAATGGGCCGCCAGTCATGGCAACGCGCAAATCGTGACGTCCTATATCCCGGTCGGTCCCACAGCTGACGCCCTGCGCGATGTGTCCCTAAGACAGATCATCCGCCCCTATGATGCGGCCGCATGGCCCCATGCCACGCATGGGTTCTTTCGCTTCAAGGATAAAATCCCGCAGCTTCTCGACGGTCTGAAAGATCAGGCCAGCCAGGTGGCGTAATCGCTGACCAGCAGATGGGTCGGGGCCACATCATCCTCTACCTTGGCAAAACGGCCAATCGGTTCGCGGAAGATATTGTCGGTCTCGTCATCATTGACTGTTGAGACCTCTCCGATCAGGACATCGCCACCCTCGCCCCAGAATGCGTGCCAGTCGCCGGGCATCAGCGTGACACTTTCACCCGGCGCGAATTTCAGCTTTTCGCCGGGGCCATAAGGGCGACGCATGCCGTCACACATCACGACACCGCCAGCGGTTTCATCAAAATTGCCGTTCGGGTCAGAGCCGTAAAGCTCGATCACCATCGTCGCGCCACCCCGGTTGATGATATCCTCGGCCTTGATCACATGGGTGTGCATGGGCGACAGCTGGTCCTGTTTGGAGATCAGCAACTTCTCGGCGTAACACATGCCGCCCCCGCGTTGCAGATCGGCGAGACGCCCGTTGCGCAGGGTGAACAGGAAGAGGCCCATTTCGTCATAGCGGCCAGCGCCATAGTCAGTGATATCCCAGCCACAGCGTGCGTCGATGACGGCCTGCGCATCCTGCGCGCGGGCCTTGAATTCATCCGGCGTCCAATAGGCCCAGGGCGGCAGGACGAACCCGTAAGAGCGGATCATTTCATCCGCTTCGGCCATAATGTCATTGATGCGGGAACGTTTCATATGGGCCTCCAACTGACGCGTTAAATGTCTACGCGATAAGAACCCATGTGCAAGGCTTTAACCGGCCTTGCGCAACCCACCAGCGGCCCAGTTGCGGCAAGCATCGCCAAAGGCGCTGAACAAGGGCCGCGATACGGGGTCAGCTGCCGCGTTCCATTCAGGGTGCCACTGCACCGACATGGTGAACCCCGGCGCGTCCTTGATATAGATCGCCTCTGGCGTGCCATCAGGTGCGTGGCCGTCAATCACGACACGTGGGCCGGCAACCTTGATCCCTTGCCCGTGCAGCGTGTTGGTCATCACTTTGGTGGCGCCCAGAACACGGTGAAACGGGCCACCTTCGGTCAGCGTTACCTCATGGCGCAGTGCGAACTTTTCCTCAAGCGTGCCATCTGGCGGCATCCGGTGATTGTCACGCCCGGGCAGATCGCGGATTTCAGGGTAGAGCGTGCCGCCCATCGCCACGTTGACCTCTTGAAAGCCGAGGCAGACCCCGAATATCGGCTGGCCAACCGCCACACATTCCCGGATCAGCGGCAGGCTGACGCGGTCGCGTTCGCGCTGATGGGTGCCATGGGCGTCGGTGGTTTCCTCGCCATATTCCTCGGGGTGCACATTGGGCCGCCCGCCGGGAAAGAAAAAACCGTCGCAAGTGGCCATCAATTCGCCCACGCTGACGCGGGTCGGATCGGCGGGAATGATCAGGGGCATCACGCCGGACACTTCGGCGAGGGCCTGTGCATTCAACGCACCAGCGGCATGGACCTGATAGTCATCATTGATCAGATGGCTGTTCGAAACGATACCAACAACGGGGCGCGACATAGAGATTCCATTTGCTATTTGGCCATAGATAGACGTTTCAGGGGCCATGGCAAAGCTTTGGTGCCGCACAGTCACATTGACAGGGATGCACATGCCAGCACATTCAGCGGTATGGATTACGATCTGAGCAGCCGGGAATTTCTGGCCGACCCTGCCCCCACGCTGGCCGCCATGCGGGCCGCGGGGCCGCTGGTGCAGGTCAAGCTGCCGATCATCGGCCAAACATGGATGACCACGACAGACCATGCCGCCCGGCAACTTCTGAAACAGCCAGAGCTGTTTGCCCGCGACCCGCAAGCCGGAACCGGCAAGACGATGGCACAGAAATACTGGTTCTTCCCACCATTCATGCGCCCGCTGTTCCAGAACATGCTGGGCAAGGATGGTGCCGAGCACCGGCGGCTGCGGGGACTTGTCGAAAAGGCCTTCAACAAGACCCACACCGACGACATGCGCCCACGGATAGCGGCGATTGCGGATCGGCTCCTTTCCGACCTTTCGGCACAGTCAGAGGTCGATATCATCGCAAGTTACACAAGGCAGCTGCCGCTGCTTGTCATTTGCGATTTGCTGGGGCTGTGCAGCGCGGATCGTGACCGGGTTGCAGGCTGGATCGCCCCCTTGTCGGGGCCGACATCGGCCCTTTCGCTCGTCAGGGCCCTGCCCGGCCTCTGGCGGATCATGCGCTATTTCCGGGCAGAGTTCGCGCGGGTCAGACAAGACCCTGGACGGGGCCTGATCACCGATCTGGTGCAGGCAGAGGCCGAGGGTGACAGGCTGAGCGATGATGAGTTGCTGGCCATGGTGGTGACGCTTTTCATCGCCGGACACGAAACGACGGTGCATCTGATCACTATGGGGCTGAATGCAGTGCTGCGCGGTGATGTGCCACTGGGTTCCGAGACCAAGCCCGATGTCTCATCGCCGCTGCTGATCGAAGAATTCATGCGGTTTTACGCGCCGGTCATGATGACAAAACCGCATTTTGTACAGCAAGACACGGTCTTTGAGGGCGTTCCGCTGAAGAAGGGGGCGCAGATCGCCGCCTTGTTGATCGCAGCCAACCATGATGGTGGCCGCTTTGCCAAGCCAGAGGATTTCATCCCTAACCGTCGCCCCAACCCGCATCTGGGCTTTGGCCACGGGCCGCATGTCTGTCTGGGCATGCAGTTGGCGCGGGCAGAGGCGCAGATCGCCCTCGCCCGCTTTTTTCACCATTTTCCCACTGCACGCCTTGCACGGCCCGATGTGCCGCCAGACTACACCCGGCGGATCGGCATTCACGGGTTGAAGACGCTGCGCGTGAGGCTGGCCTAGGCTTCGCCGATCAGCCCTGCGGCCTCGACCCCCGCCATGGCAGCGATGACGTCATTGTCTGATGTGTCCCCGGTAACGCCAACAGCCCCGATGACATTGCCGCGCTTGTCACGCACCAGCACCCCGCCGGGCACAGGCACAACCTGACCACCATAGACGCCGTTCACGGCGGCCATGAAATACGCCTGCTGTTCAGCGCGCGCCATCTGCGCGGTGCCCGCCATCCCCAACATGACAGAGCCATAGGCCTTGCCGTGGGCAATACCAAACCGGCCCGGTGCGGCGCCATCTGCGCGTTCAAACGCCTTCACATGACCGCCTGCGTCAAGCACGACAACCGACAGCGGCTTGAACCCCATCTCTTCGCCTTTCGCCAGCGCCTTGCGGATAACCGTGCGGGCCTTGTTTGCGGAAATTTCTGCCATTTTTGCTGTCCTTGTCAGTGATTGCGTTGCGCTTTGAGTTCCAGCCGGCGCTGGTGCAAAACCGGTTCTGTATAGCCAGAGGGCTGCACCCGGCCTTTGAACACCAGATCACAGGCCGCCTGAAACGCGATACTGTCGAAATCAGGTGCCATCGGGCGATAGGCCGGATCATCGGCATTCTGCTGATCCACGACAGCCGCCATTTTCTGCATGGCTTCCATGACCTTGTCCTCGCTGACCACATCATGATG
This sequence comes from Yoonia sp., assembly GCA_020627605.1. Taxonomy (GTDB): domain Bacteria; phylum Pseudomonadota; class Alphaproteobacteria; order Rhodobacterales; family Rhodobacteraceae; genus Yoonia. The sequence continues at coordinate 3,253 of JAHDGO010000091.1, read as the reverse complement.
CAGCCAGTTGGCCAGGGCCTGCGACGAAATCCGGCATGTGGCGCGGTCTTCCATCAGGCCGACATCGTTGATGTCGGGCACTTTGGAGCAGCCAACACCCTGATCAATCCAGCGCACGACGTAGCCCAGAATGCCCTGGGCGTTGTTTTCCACCTCGCGCATGATCTGGTCATTGGTCCAGCGCTGATACTGCGCCAGCGGAATGTCGAGGATGGATGAGACATTGGCCCGGCGCCCGCCCTTGGCCATTTTCGCCTGCACCGCCATGACGTCAATCTTGTGATAGTGCAGCGCATGCAGCGTGGCCGCCGTCGGGCTTGGCACCCATGCGCAGTTGGCGCCGGATTGCGGATGCCCGATCTTTTGTTCCAGCATCGCCGCCATCATGTCAGGCATGGCCCACATACCCTTGCCGATCTGCGCCTTGCCGGAAAAACCGCAAGCCAGCCCGATATCGACGTTCTGATCCTCATAGGCCCCGATCC
>JAHDGO010000091.1:0-2737 GCA_020627605.1 Yoonia sp. | reverse complement strand
GCGCTTGATGAAATCCTTGCGGCTGAACGGCCCGGCCTCCATCGAGGTGTGGATTTCGTCACCGGTGCGGTCCAGAAAGCCCGTGTTGATAAAGGCGACCCGGCTTTTCGCGGCACGGATACATTCCTTGAGGTTCACGGTGGTGCGCCGTTCCTCGTCCATGATGCCGATCTTGACGGTGTCACGCGGCAGGCCCAGCGCATCCTCGACCCGGGCGAAGATATCGTTGGTCAGGGTGACCTCTTCGGGGCCATGCATCTTGGGTTTGACCACATAGACAGATCCATGTGCCGAATTGCCGCCTTCACGCTGAAGATCGTGCATTGCGATCATCACGGTGATCATCGCGTCCATCAGCCCTTCGAACACTTCATTGCCATCGGCATCAAGGATCGCAGGGTTCGTCATCAGGTGGCCCACATTGCGGATCCACAACAGCGCGCGACCTTTCAGCGTGACATCACTCCCGTCAGGGGCGGTGTAAGTCACGTCATCATTCAGGCGGCGGGTCATCGTCTTGCCGCCTTTCTGGAAAGATGCCTCCAGATTGCCCTGCATCAGGCCAAGCCAGTTGGTGTAAGCCTCGACCTTGTCTTCGGCATCGACGCAGGCAACGCTGTCTTCGCAATCCATGATCGCGGAAACAGCACTTTCCAGACGCACGTCAGCCAGCAGGGCCTGATCACGGCTGCCAATGGGATGCGCGCGATCGAACACAAGTTCGACATGCAGGCCATTGTTTTTCAACAGGATTGCGTCAGGCGCCTTGGGGTTGCCAAGATAACCCACGAACTTTTCTGGCTGCGCCAGCGGTTTGTCATCGACCAGCAAGGCGCCATCATGGATGGCGTAACGACGCACGTCGGCATGGCTGGCACCGGTGATCGGGAAGGCCTCGTCCAGAAACACGCGGACGCGGGCAACAACACGCGATCCGTGACCACGGTCATAGCCGCCTTTTGGCGGCAACGTGCCAAGGGCATCTGTGCCATAGAACGCATCATACAGGCTGCCCCAGCGCGCGTTCGCCGCATTCAGGGCAAAGCGGGCATTGGTGATCGGCACAACGAGCTGCGGACCGGGGACCTTGGCGATTTCCGGATCGACATTTGCGGTCTCAATCTCAAAATCCGGGCCTTCGTCCAGCAGATAGCCAATCTCGCGCAGGAACGCTTCGTATCCTGCACGGTCATGTTGCGCATCGCCTTGTTGCAGGTGCCAGGCGTCAATCTGACTTTGAATATCTTCCCTCTTTTGCAACATGGCGCGGTTGCGCGGTGTCATCTCTGCCACCAGTCCCGCGAACCCTTTCCAAAAGCTGTCAGCGTCGACGCCGGTGCCGTTCAGGGCCTTTGCATCAATGAAATCGGCCAGTTCTTTAGCCACTTGCAGCCCATGTTTATCGATGCGTTTTGTCATGACGTCTCCCGTAGTCTTGTCTGCGGCTCTGGGCCGGTATGTTCGGATGTACTGCGAAAGTTTCCTATAGGCAACAAGCCGGAGAGATCAATTTGCCGTGCGTTCATTGCGGCAGCGGTCAGAGCAATAGCGCACGTCGTGCCAGACCTTCGCCCACTTCTTGCGCCACGTGAAAGGACGCCCGCAGGTGGCGCAGTTTTTCGTCGGCAGATCTGATTTGCGGCGCATCTTGGGCATGAGGGACACATGGCGCGCGCGCCTGCCCTGTCCAGAGCAATTAAGCCATTCCTTGCCGATGAATTGTCCAAGATCGCGCAACAACTGGCTTTTGTTGTTTCGCAATTATATTGTCACGGAACCGTTACTCTATTTGGTGCATTGAGGCATCATGAAAGACCGCATTGACCCGCTGATCGCTGAACGCGCGCCTTGGCTGTACAGTGATCGTCCCGGAACCCGCATCGCACGGCGGGCGCTTCACCGTATGCTTGGCTACGATTCATATTGCGAAAGATTTGCGTGATGCGCCCTCGCCGGTGATCATGAAGACAATGGCGGATCGGCTGGCCAAGATGGTGCGCGCCAAAGGCTTTGACCAGATCCCGGCGCACGGCCCTGCCCTGATTGTGGCCAACCACCCCACCGGGATCGCAGATGGCATTATCCTCAATAGCCTGATTGCGGCGCGGCGACCTGACGCCTATTTCTTCGCCAACCGCGACATCCTGCGGGTGTTCCCGCAGATGGAAAGCATGATTGCCCCTGTCGAATGGCGGACGGATCAGCGCAGCCATGGCAAGACCCGCGAGACGATGGCCTATATCCGCGAGGCGACAGACGCCGGGCGGCTTGGCGTGATCTTCCCCTCGGGTCGGTTGGCCAAGCGACGTGGCCTGCGGCTTTATGAGCGGCCATGGATGGCCTCTGCTGCGATGCTGGCGCGGAAGTTTGATCTGCCTGTGATCCCGGTGAACATCCAGGCGCGCAACTCTGCGCTGTTCTATCTGTTTGATCTGATCCACCCGACGCTGCGGGACATCACCCTGTTTCACGAGACGCTGAACAAGGCCAAACAGCCCTTTACCGTGACGGTGGGAGAGCCGATTTCAGCGGCCTCCATTCCGCGTAATTCGGACGAAGGGATCGAGATGCTGCGCCGTGCCACGCTCGCCCTTGGGGGTGTTGATGCCCCCACGGTGAACCTGCTGCGCACCACGCGCGCCCTGCGGCTGGCCTACGCAGCACGCTAGGGCCTGAGGCGGCTTGCAGCGGCAGACCGCTTCTTTTACATCGGTCGCAACCTGTATTCCGAGGATGC
>JAHDGO010000090.1:907-7592 GCA_020627605.1 Yoonia sp. | reverse complement strand
GGTTGCACTCAAGGGTAACTGAAATGCTCAAAAGAAGTGGCAGCTTTGTCCGCAAAGCCGCCACACCCTATGCGTGGCGGCGTCTGTCCTTTTACCCGTACCACGCGCCCATTTTCGCCTCGATATCGCCTTCCAGCATCGCGGCAAACTCGGCCGGGTCCTGTGTGCCGTTGTCCCGGCCACGGTAGTGGTAGGGGTAGACGTAGGTCGGTGCGAACTCTGTCACCGCCGATGCGGCGGCCCCTGCATCCATGGTGAATGGCAGGTTCATGCAGACAAAGGCGATGTCGATGTTTTCCAGCGCCCGCATTTCTGGGATGTCCTCGGTATCGCCGGAAATATAGATGCGCAGACCGTCCACCGTGACGACATAGCCGTTGTCGCGCCCCTGTGGGTGGAAATTCTCGCGCCCTTCGGTGGTGTTGTAGGCCGGGATCGCCTCGACCTGCACACCGTTTGCGGCGGCGGCGTCGCCGTTGCCCATGGATGACGCCCGCGTCTGCATATCGGCTGACAGCATGTCATAAACGGCAGGGTTGGTGATCATCTGGGTGCTGTCGCCCATCACCCCAGCCAGCGTTTCGGCGTTGTAGTGATCGCCGTGTTCATGGGTGATCAGGATCAGGTCCGGCACTGGCATACCCTCATAAAGGTCAGCGCCTCCAACCGGGTCGACGTAGACCACGCCCATCGGTGTTTCCATCACGAAAGAGGCATGACTGACAGGGGTGATCACCACCGCACCCGTGGCGGATGCAAAGCTGTCGTGGCCTGCGTGGCTGGCTGCGGTCAGGCGGTAGGGCAGCAGGGTGATCCCGCCCATGGCGGCAGCCCCTGTCAGGAAATGGCGTCGGTTTGGCATCGGATGATCCTCTGGCTTGTTGCAATGACTTGCCCAAGCAGGTAGCGCGCGCCGCCCCGCCGTCCACGCAGGTTGTCCATTGACGCCGCCCCATGGGCGCAGGCAAACAGGGGCCAAGAAACCCAAGAGGCGGCAGATGCGACAATCAATGCGCGGTGATGTTGATCCGTTCATCGTGATGGACGTGATGGAGGCTGCGCGTCAGGCAGAGGCGGCGGGCCGTCACATCATCCATATGGAGGTGGGCCAGCCCGGCACCGGCGCGCCAGAGGCCGCCAAAGCAAAGCTGATTGCGGATATGGCTGATCCGCTGGGCTACACGGTTGGTCTGGGCCTGCCAGAGCTGCGCGCCCACATCGCCCAGCATTATGCAGATTGGTACGGTGTCACGCTGGACCCGTCGCGGGTGGTCATCACCAGCGGGGCCTCTGGCGCCTTCCTGTTGGCGTTCTCCTCGCTTTTCGACAATGGCGCGCGCGTGGGGCTGGGCACGCCTTGCTACCCCTCATACCGGCAAATCCTGAAGGCCGTTGGTCTGACCCCTGTCGATATTCCCACAACGCTGGCGCAGCGGTTTCAGCCGCGCCCCGATGATGTAGCGGCGCATGATCTGGACGGGCTGGTTGTGGCCTCGCCCGCCAATCCGACCGGCACAATGCTGGATCAACCCGCACTGGCTGATTTGGCCCGTGCCTGTGCGGAGGCCGATGCGGCCCTGATCTCTGACGAGATATATCATGGCATCGACTATGATCAGACGCCGGTGACTGCATTGCAGGTCACGGATGACGTCTATGTCGTGAACTCCTTCTCGAAATATTTCAGCATGACAGGCTGGCGCGTCGGCTGGATGGTGGTGCCAGAGGACCATGTGCGCCGGGTCGAACGGCTGGCACAGAACATGTTCATCTGCGCGCCCCATGCCGCTCAGCGTCTGGCGCTGCATGCGATGGACTGTGTGGACGAATTGCAGGCGAACAAGGCCGTTTATGCCGCCAACCGCAGGCTGATGATTGATGGCTTGCAGGCGGCAGGTTTGCGCAATTTCGCGCCGCCGGACGGGGCGTTTTATGTTTATGTCGATGTATCGGAATTTACCGATGACGCCCGCGCCTTTGCCGCTGAGATACTGGATCAGGCAGGGGTCGCGGTGACGCCGGGCCTCGATTTTGATGCAGAACGGGGCCATCACTGGCTGCGGTTTTCCTATGCGCGTTCTACCGTGGATATTCAGGAAGGATTGCGACGATTGGCTGATTTCATGCGGGGGCGCGGGGCATGATACGTTGGGTGCTTGCATGGGTCCTTTCGGCCAGCATGGCCTTTGCGCAGGTCGCGGTTGACCCTGACCGCAGTGCGGTGCGTGACGGCTGGTGGACGCTGGAGGTCACGCTGGGGCTGGCAGAAATTGTGCCTTACCGCGTTTTTACGCTGGATGATCCGCGCAGGCTGGTCCTGGATTTTGAGGGGGCCAGCTTTGACGCCATAGACCCTGACGCCATTCGCAGCGGTGACCGGGCCGCGGCTGTCCGCATTGGCCCCTTGCGCCCCGGCTGGTCACGTATGGTGGTTGATCTGGCCGAACCCCTGACCGTGTCGGAGGCGGGTATGCGCGCCACCGAAGATGGCGCAACGCTGCAGGTGGTGCTGGAACGCGCCTCGGCAGAGGAATTCGCCGCCGCCAGCGGCGCGCCACCCGATCCGGGGTGGGAGGTTGTCACAGGTTTTGACAGCGCTGTGGCATCGGCCATTGCCCGCAGCGAAGACTATGTTGTGGTGATTGACCCCGGTCATGGCGGCATCGATCCCGGTGCGACGCAGGGCGGCGTGAAAGAGGCCGACCTGACCCTGGTGATGGCCGCAGAACTGGCGAACGCGTTGAACAGCCTGCCGCGCGTCAGGGCCGTGCTGACCCGCGAGACTGACAGCTTTGTGCCGCTGACTACGCGGCTGACACTGGCGCGGCAGGTCGGCGCGGATGTGTTCCTGTCCCTGCATGCCGACGCGCTGGATGATGACGCGGTGCAAGGGGCCACCGTTTATACCCTGTCGCAGGACGGTGGCGATGCCGCCGCACAGCGCATGGTAGAGAGGCACGAAAGGGGTGATCTGCTGGCCGGTGTCGATCTGGAAACAGCAGAGGATCGCGTGGCCACCGCATTGATGGATCTCGCGCGGGCGCAAACCGGGCCAGAGTCGCGCCGGATCGCCACGGCGCTGGTGTCATCCCTGCGCAACGCCGGGGTGCGCATGAACAACAGCCCCTTGCGTGAGGGACAGTTTGCCGTGCTGACGGCGGCGGAGTTTCCCAGCCTGCTGATCGAGATTGGCTTTCTGTCGAATGTCGAAGATCGCGCCGTGCTGGCCACTGTCGCTGGCCGTGCGCGGATCATCGCGGCGATTGCAGATACGGTTTCATTGCTGGCCCGCTAGCGCAGGATGACCCCATGCACTGCCAGATTGATCTGACGGCAGCCGCGCACGCATCCGAGCGCTGCTGCGAGAGATGGCCCTGCGGTTGCCGGATGAGCGTAACTTGGTGGCGGGATGACCCCTGCACAAACCCTGCGCAAGCGGTCATCTGAATGTGATCGCCGTGCTGGCATCTAATGGCCGAGCGCGGCATTTGGCCTTTTGACCATCCCCGCGCCCGGGCGTATAAGGCCCACACCCAAAAGGACTGTATTGTCGCCGTGCTACGTTTTGTTTCCTCCTTCTTTGGCGCCATCTTCACGATGCTGACCCTTGGCCTGATCATGGGGGCCTTTGTCGTGGGCGGTGTGCTTTACATGTATGGGCGCGACCTGCCCAGCTATGAAACACTGTCGCAATACACGCCAAAGACCATCAGCCGCATCTATTCCGGCGAGGGACAGATCATCGACGAATTCGCGGTGGAGCGGCGCTTGTTCACCCCGGCAGAGGAAATTCCCGATCTGGTCAAACAGGCGTTCATTTCCGCCGAGGACAAGAATTTTTATGAACACGCAGGCTATGACCCCATGGGCATGGTGTCGGCTTTCGTCGATGCGGTGCAGTCGCGGGGCGAAAACCTGCGCGGGGCCTCGACCATCACCCAGCAGGTGATGAAGAACTTCCTGTTGGATGGCTCACGTTCTGTCGAGCGGAAGATCAAAGAGATCATTCTGGCCGCGCGGATCGAAGGCGCGATGCCCAAGGAACGCATTCTGGAGCTTTACCTGAATGAGATTTTTCTGGGTCAGAACAGTTTTGGCGTGACGGCGGCGGCGCTGACCTATTTCAACAAGCCGCTGACAGAGCTGTCACCGGGCGAGGCAGCTTATCTTGCGTCACTGCCCAAATCGCCCAGCAACCGCCACCCGGTGCGCGACCGCGATGCCGCGATATTCTGGCGCAACAACACCCTGCGCGAGATGTTCGAGAACGGTTATATCGACCGCGCCACCTATGATGCAGAGCGTGAAGCGCCGCTGCTGTCCGTTCAGGGCGGCGACTTTGAGGATTTCCGCGAGAATCTGCCAGAGCGTGATTACTTTACCGATGAAATCCGTCGTCAGCTTAGCCAGAACTTTGGTGAGGAAGAATTCTTTTCCGGCGGTCTGTCGATCCGCGCCACGGTTGACCCTGATTTGCAGATCACTGCGGCGCAATCCCTGCAACGCGCCTTGCAGGATTACGACCGCGAAACCGGCGTCTGGCGCGGCACAGGTGAAACGCTGGCGGCTGAATTGTTGGAGAGCGAAGACCAATGGCGTCCCGCACTCGCCGCGACCAATGTTCCGCGCGATATCGCGCTGGACGGGCAGTGGTATCCGGCCGTTATCCTGAACGTGGAAGAAAACACGCTGACCCTCGGGATTGAAGGGGTCACGCCCACCGATGCGGAACCGTCGACCGTCCCGCGTGCCGATATCCGCTGGCTGATCGGCGATTTCTTTGAAAATTTCACCCCCGGCGATGTGGTCCATGTAGTGCGCGCCACCGATGAAGACGGCAATTTCCAGAACTGGTCGTTGCGCCAGGTGCCAGAGGTGCAGGGCGGGTTCATGGCGATGGACGTCAACACCGGCCGCGTTCTGGCGATGCAGGGTGGCTTCAGCTATCAGCACTCTGTCTTTAACCGCGCGACACAGGCGCAGCGGCAGCCCGGTTCATCCTTCAAGCCCTTCGTTTATGCCGCCGCCCTTGACAGTGGCTATACACCCGCGACGATCATCGTTGACGCCCCGATCACCATCAACACGCCGCAAGGCACATGGCGTCCGCGCAATTCGTCCAACCAGTTCTACGGTCCGACGCCGATGCGGACGGGGATCGAACGGTCGCGGAACCTGATGACCATTCGTCTGGCGCAAGAGGTCGGTATTGATACGGTTGGCCGTTACGCTGAACGCTTTGGCGTCTATGAGGATATGAACCGCGTGCTGGCCGCCTCGCTTGGGTCGGATGAGACGACGCTGTTCAAGATGGTTGCCGCCTATGCAATGTTCGCCAATGGCGGGGAACGTGTAGAGCCGACGCTGGTTGACCGCGTGCAGGACCGGTACGGCAATACGGTCTACCGCCATGACCAGCGGACCTGTGTAAACTGCGGCGACCCGCTGCTGCCACAGGAAGAAGCCCCCCGCATCGTCAGCAACCGTGACCGCGTGATGAATGAAATCACCGCCTATCAGCTGACATCCATGATGCGCGGCGTGGTGGAACGCGGGACGGCCAGCCGCACGGTCAACCTGTCGGTGCCGATCGCTGGCAAGACTGGCACAACCAACGACGCCAAAGACGTGTGGTTCGTTGGATTTTCATCGAACATCGTCGCCGGGTGCTACATCGGGTATGATACGCCGCGTTCGCTAGGCGATGGCGCCTCTGGCGGCGGGATCTGCGGGCCGGTGTTCAACCGCTTCCTGAAAGAGGCGATTGCCGAATACGGCTCTGGCCCCTTTGCGGTCCCAGCGGATTGTCAATTTATCAATATTGACCGGTTCAGCGGTGCGCGCTTGCCCAACGGTGCCAGCGGCGACAATGTTGTTGGTGAGTGTTTCCGCCCCGGCGAAGAGCCGCTGTTTGGTGTGACGTTTGATGGCGGCTTTGCCATGGCTGCCGATCTGCCCCTGTTTCAGGAGGTGCCGCGCACCCAGCGTCAGGTCACGACCTCTACGGGCGAAACCGCCACGGTGGGTGACAAGGCCACATTCGGCACGCTGTCCTCTGGTGGTCTTTACTGACGCGCGGCTTGTCGCCCGTGCGACGCCACGCTAAGACCATGCCAGACGACTAATCCCTTCCCAAGCAGGTGCCCCATGCGCGCAGAGACCCAGAATATCGTGGACGCGATTGAGAAATCGCTGAACCTGCTTGCGCAGCGGATGGACGTGGAAACGGCCCCGCACCGTTTGGAGGAATTCAATGCACGGGTTGAAGACCCGACCCTGTGGGACGACCCGGACGCGGCGCAAAAGCTGATGCGCGACAGGCAGTTGCTGGTTGATGCCATGGCCAACTACAACGGTATCAAGCAAGAGCTGTCTGACAACATCGAGCTGATCGAACTGGGCGAGATGGAAGACGACACAGAGGTCGTGGCAGAGGCAGAGGCGGCATTGGCCAAATTGGCCACCAAAGCCGCCGAGAAAGAGCTGGAGGCGCTGCTGGACGGCGAGGCGGACGGCAACGACACCTTTCTGGAGATCAACGCCGGTGCCGGTGGCACCGAAAGCTGTGACTGGGCCAATATGCTGGCGCGCATGTATGTCCGCTGGGCCGAGAAGAAGGGCTATAAGGTTGAATTGCAATCAGAGCAGGCAGGCGACGAGGCCGGCATCAAATCCGCCGCTTACA
>JAHDGO010000090.1:0-897 GCA_020627605.1 Yoonia sp. | reverse complement strand
AACGCCTATGGCTGGCTGAAGTCAGAAAGCGGCGTGCATCGTCTGGTGCGAATTTCGCCCTTCGACAGCGCAGCCAAGCGTCATACGTCGTTCACCTCGGTCAAAGTCTATCCGGTTGTTGACGACAACATCGAGATTGAAGTGAACCCCAGCGATATCCGCATCGACACCTACCGATCATCCGGTGCCGGTGGTCAGCACGTCAACACCACCGATTCTGCCGTGCGGATCACGCACAATCCAACCGGTATCGTTGTCACCAGTTCGGAAAAGTCCCAGCACCAGAACCGCGACATTGCGATGAAAGCACTGAAATCGCGCCTTTATCAGATTGAGCTGGATAAGCGCTCTGCCCTTGTGAATGAGGCGCATGAGAACGCAGGCGATGCGGGCTGGGGCAACCAGATCCGGTCTTATGTGCTGCAGCCTTATCAGATGGTGAAGGACCTGCGCACCAACCATGAGACATCCGACACCAAAGGTGTGCTTGATGGTGATCTGGACGGGTTCATGGCGGCAACGCTGGCAATGGACCTGTCTGGCAAAAGCCGGGCAGAGGCGAACGCCGAGTAATTTGATCTGACGCAAGGCAGGCGGGCGGTGCCGCCCGTAGCCTTGGGTCATGCAGGATCAACCATCACCCAACGCGATCCAGAGGTTGCAGGTCAGTGATCTGGCCAGCGTATTGCTGGCTGGCGTCGCCGATTTTCGCCGCGCGCCGCAGTTCGGCCTGTTCTTCAGCGCCGTCTATGTGCTGGGTGGTTTTGCGATGCTTTGGCTGGGGGCAGGGCATGTGACATGGGTCCTGGCCACATCGCTGGGCTTTCCCCTGGTTGCGCCCTTTGCCGCCGCAGGGCTCTATGAGGTCAGCTGCAGGATGGAGGCCGGCCGCCCGCT
>JAHDGO010000089.1 GCA_020627605.1 Yoonia sp. | reverse complement strand
CCGCCCGTCACGGGAATACAGGGGCCAGCATCAGCCCCTCCTCTTCCGGCAGGCCCAGCATCAGATTGGCGTTCTGCAACGCCTGCCCTGATGATCCTTTGGTCAGGTTATCAAGCGCGGCAATAACAATCGCCCGCCCCGGCGCACGGTCAGCCACAACGCCGATATGACAAAAGTTCGACGCCCGGATATGTTTGATCGACGGATGCTGTCCCATCGGCAAGACCTCTATGAACGGCTCTGCGGCAGAGGCCGCGTTCAGCGTGTCATATATGGTCTGCGCATCACCATGCACATAGGTGGTGGCCAATATGCCGCGGTTAGCCGGGATCAGATGCGGCGTGAACTGCACCTGCACGGAACGGCCGGCGATTTCGCTGAATTCCTGATCGAACTCTCCCAGATGCCGGTGGGTGCCACCCACAGCGTAGGCATGCGCGCCTTCTGACAGCTCTGCATGCAGCAGATTTTCCTTCAGGCTGCGCCCTGCACCTGACACGGCGCATTTCAGGTCGATGATGATCTGGTCAAGGTCGATGACCCCGGCGGCAATCAGCGGACGCAGGGCATATTGGCCGGTCGCGGCATTGCAGCCCGTGCCGGCAACCAGCCGCGCGCCCTTGATTTGATCGCGGTAGAATTCGGTCAGGCCATAGACCGCCTCTTTCTGCATTTCGGGCGCAGCATGCGGCTTGCCATACCACTTTTCATAAGCGTCAGGGTCACGCAGCCGGAAATCAGCGGAAAGATCGACGATCTTCAGTGACTTTGGCAATTCCGAAATCACTGCCTGTGATGTGGCATGCGGCAGCGCACAGAAAACAAGATCGACACCGGTCAAATCCATCTCTTCGATGGTGGTCAGCTTTGGCAGGTCCAGATGACGCAAATGCGGAAAGACATCCGCCATGGCCATCCCGGCCTTGGAGTTTCCTGACAGCCCGGTGATGGTCAGAGCGGGGTGCGTTGCAATCAGGCGCACAAGTTCTGCGCCGGTGTAACCAGAAGCGCCAAGAATGGCGACGTTATAGGTCATGGTCGTATCCCTTTGGGATGAATTAGAAAATCAGGTTCAGGCTGCGTCAAACGTAATCTGTCGTCGCAAAAACTGCGTCGCCCGCGAGGAAACCTGTTCAGGGTCGCCCGTGGTCAGGAACCCGCCCTCTTTACCGGGGCCAACCATTTCTGGCCGCCGGGTCAGATAGTCGGCAAGGCTTTCGGCGACCAGTTCTGCCTGGCTGAACAGCTTGACGTCAGGCCCCAGGGCCGTCTGAAAGGCATCCGCCATCAGTGGATAATGCGTGCAGCCCAGCACGGCGGCATCGGGTTTCGGCATCTTGCGCTTCAGCGCGTCAACATGGCTTTTGACCAGCGCCTCAGCCAGGATCATGTCGCCATCTTCGATGGCATCGACGACACCACCACAGGCCTGCGCCTCTACATCGACGCCGATCGCGCGAAACGCCAGCTCGCGCTGAAAGGCGCGGCTGGACACAGTCGCCGGTGTCGCGAACAGCGCCACATGCTTTACATCCACCTCGCGCGGAGGGGAATTGTCGCCCCACTGCCGTTCTGTCAGCGCCTCGATCAGCGGGACAAAGACACCCAGCACACGCTTGTCCTTGGGCACCCAGCCTTCCTGCATGCGCCGCAATGCAGCGGCAGAGGCCGTGTTGCAGGCCAGTATCACCAGATCACAACCCGCATCGAACAGACGTTGGGTCGCTTTGGTGGTCAGGTCATAGATATCATCTGGCGTGCGCACGCCATAAGGCGCATTGGCGCTGTCACCCAGATAGACCAGCGGCACATCCGGCAAACGCTTGGCCACGGCATCGCTGACCGTCAGCCCGCCAAGTCCGCTATCGAAGATCCCCACTGCCATGTCTGCGTGCCTTGTACATCGGTTCAAACTCATGCCCGAAATGATTGGGGTCAACCGGGCTTGGGCTCAACTCATACGTCGCTTTGCGCAGGAAATCCATGCATGCTTTTGGGTCTTTGCGGTAGGGCGCCAATGTCGCTGGCGTGATCGGCGCACCCACCACAATCCGCACGGGTTTGTTGATCTTCGTCTTGAATTCACGAATGAACATGCCCGTCCGCAGCGTACTGTGCAAAAGGCTCGCCCATTGGAACAGGCGGCTGTTGTGGCCATCAAAATAGACAGGCACGACGGTCGCCCCTGACTTGGCGATCATCTTGGCAGTAAAGGTGCGCCAGGCCGGATCCATGGGCTGCGAAAACGGCGTCGCCGCGGTTGAGACCGTGCCACCGGGAAAAATGCCAACCGCCCCGCCTGCCCGCAAATAATCCACAGCAGCCTTGCGGGTTTCGAGGTTCAACAGCGCCGCCTCTTTGGTCTCATCAAAAGAGATCGGCAAAATGACGTTTTCCAGATCAGCCGCGCGCCGAAATATGCGATGCGCCAGCACGCGGAAATCGCCGCCGCGCCGGTCTGACAGGATGCGCCCCATCATCAGCCCGTCAAGAATGCCGTATGGGTGATTGGAGACAACGATCAGCGGACCGGTGGCCGGAATATCATCCAGACTGCCGCCAACCACCTCCAGCGTCACGCCGTAGCGCGCGCTCATGACCTGCCAGAAATCTGCGCCGCCCGCGACCTCGCGGTCATAGCCGCGCGCCTTGCGGATCAGGCGCAGGCGGCCAGTGGCATTTTCCATCACCCTGATCATCGCGCGACCGCTGCGGCCCTTGGCGGATGAGGCATAGGTAATCTCGCGTGCGGCGTGCCGGTTCATGCGACCCTTGGTTCCCTTTTGCGGCTTTTGGCGTTCTGACTTAACGGCGCAATTTGTCAATCACATGACAGCGCGTCATTCCGCGGCCTGACTGACAGGTGCAGCGCGCAGCGCGGCCAGCAACTCTTCCCTCCGTTTGGCCGCCTTGCGCGCGTTGGCGTCCTTGACCGGGCCGAAACCGCGAATATCCAGCGGCAGTTTGGCCAGCGCAATGGCCGCATCGCGGTTATCCGCACGCAGATGCTTTTGCATCTCTGCCATGTCGCTTTCATATTCCTTGATCAATGCGCGTTCCATGCGCCGTTCAGTGGTGCGCCCAAAAGGATCAAACGGCGTCCCCCTCAGGAATTTCAGCTTTGCCAGTTTCGGAAATGCCCAAGCCATGGCGCGCCCGTAGTCCTTTTTGACAGGGCGACCGTTGGCCCCGGTCTTGGTCAGCAACGGCGGGGCAAGGTGGTGGGTGATCTTCAGGTCACCGTCAAACGCGGCCTCTGCCTTGGCCCGCGTATCGGCCAGCAGGCGCGCAACCTCGTATTCGTCCTTGTAAGACAAGAGCTTGTGATACCCCAGCGCCACGGCTTCTTTCAGCCCGGCATGGTCAAACTGATCGACCAGCCGGCGATATCGCTTGGCCAGACGCTTGCCCTGATAGGCCACCAGATGGGTCGCCCGAAACGCGATCTTTTCCTCTGGCGATTTTGGCAAGGTGACGACGTTGGACGTCTGCAGCTTTGCGGCCTCTGCCGGATGCAGAATTGCCCAACGGCCCAGTTCAAACGCGCGGATATTGCGGTTGACGGCAGCACCGTTAAGCTCAATCGCGCCAATGATCGCCTCGTAACTGATTGGAATGGCACCCATTTGCCACGCCGCGCCAAAGACCATCATGTTGGAGTAGATACTGTCACCCAACAGCGCCTTTGCCAGATCAGAGGCATCAAAAAGCGACAGACCATCGGCCAGACGTGCCACAAGCGACAGTTTCAGCTGGTCGGTCGGCAGTTTGAATTCCGTGTCGCGCGTGAAATCACCCGTGATAATCTCGTGACTGTTCACCACGGCCTTGGTCTGGCCGGTTTTCATCAGCCCCAGCGTCTTCGACCCGGCAGAGACAACCAGATCACCCCCGATCAGCGTGTCGCATTCGCCGGTGGCCACCCTGATCGCGTTGATATCCGCAGGGGTGTTTGCAATGCGGCAATGAATGTGCACCGCACCACCCTTTTGGGCGAGGCCAGCCATCTCCATCATCCCAGCACCTTTGCCGTCCATATGGGCGGCCATGGCCATAACCGCACCGATGGTGACAACGCCAGTGCCGCCGACACCTGTGATGACAACATTATGCGTGCCGTTGATGACAGGCAGCACCGGTTCAGGCATGTCCGGCAGATCAACCTCGACTGTTGCCTCTTTCCGGATTTTTGCGCCTTCGATGGTCACAAACGATGGGCAAAATCCGTCAACGCAGGAAAAATCCTTATTGCAGGACGACTGATCAATGGCGCGCTTGCGGCCCAGTTCGGTTTCGACCGGCACGATGGACACGCAGTTGGACTGCACACCGCAATCACCACAGCCCTCGCAGACATCCGTGTTGATGAACACGCGCTTGTCAGGGTCGGGAAACTGTCCGCGCTTGCGACGGCGGCGTTTTTCAGCGGCACAGGTCTGGACATAAATAATGACCGACACGCCTTTGTATTTGCGGAATTTTTCCTGCACTGCAGGCAGTTCTTCGCGACCATGCACGTCAAGACCTTGCGGGAAGAGGCCCAGATTGATGTCTTCTTTCTCGTCATAGACCACGGCGATGTTGCGCACGCCCATGGCCATCACCTCGCGGCAGATCTGGTCGGCGGTCAGCCCGCCGTCGTTGCCCTGCCCACCGGTCATCGCGACCGCATCGTTGTAGAGGATCTTGTAGGTGATGTTGGTGCCAGCCATCAGCGCAAAGCGGATGGCCTGCACACCAGAATGGTTGTAGGTGCCGTCGCCGAGGTTTTGGAAAACATGGTCACGCTTTGAAAACGGTGCCTCGCCCACCCAGTTGGCCCCTTCGCCACCCATCTGGGTAAAGCCAACTGTGTCACGGTCCATCCACTGCACCATGTAGTGACAGCCGATCCCCGCATAGGCGCGGCTTCCGTCTGGCACCTTGGTCGATGAGTTATGTGGACAGCCTGAGCAGAAGTAGGGCAAACGCGCGGCGATCTGTGGGGCGTTGTCGGCGCGACGCGCGGCGGCAAGTTCTGCCAGCCCAGCCGTAATTCCCTCTGATCCGCAGCCTTCCTCGATCAAGATGCCGCCAAGTTTTTCAGCCACGACAATCGGATTGATGTCCGCCTTGGTCTGAAACACCTCTTCGCGGCGGCCCTCGGAATGCTCGTCCCCTTTGTGCCAGCCGTATACGCGCCGCTCGCGCCGGTCATCAAAGATCGCTTCCTTGACCTGCACCTCGATCAGTTTGCGCTTTTCCTCGACCACAACAATCAGGTCCAGACCTTCGGCCCAGTCATGAAATGACGCCATGTCCAGCGGCCAGACCTGCCCGACCTTGTAGGTGGTGATGCCCAGACGCTCTGCCTCGGCCTCGTCAATATTCAGCAAGGAAAGCGCGTGTTGCAGGTCAAGCCAGTTCTTCCCGGCGGCGACAAAACCGATCTTGGCACCCGGCTTGCCCCATTTACGCTGATCCATCTTGTTGGCACGCGAAAACGCCTCTGCCGCAAAGCGTTTGTAATCGATCATCCGCTCTTCCTGCAGCTGCGGGGTATCGACGATGCGGATGTTCAGGCCGCCCTCTGGCAGTTCCATCGTGGGGCGCTTGAATGTCATACGGTCAGGGCTGCCATCGACAACCGACGTCACCTCAATCGTGTCCTTCATCGTCTTCAGGCCCACCCAGACGCCGGCGTAGCGCGACAGCTCCCAGGCATAGAGGCCATAGTCGAGGATTTCCTGCACCCCGGCCGGTGAAACGATGGGCATATAGGCATCCACCATCGCCCAGTCGGATTGATGCAGCGTGGTGGAGCTTTCGCCGGTGTGATCGTCGCCCATGGCCATGATGACACCGCCATTGGGGCTGGTCCCGGCCATATTGGCATGGCGCATCACGTCGCCTGACCGATCAACGCCGGGGCCCTTGCCGTACCACAGGCCAAAGACACCGTCATATTTGCCTTCACCGCGCAGTTCCGCCTGCTGACTGCCCCAAAGGGCGGTGGCGGCAAGGTCTTCGTTCAGGCCCAGTTGAAAGGTGATCTGTGCGGGCTCAAGCACATTCTTGGCGCGCGACATCTGCATATCCACCGCACCAAGGGGTGATCCGCGATACCCCGTACAATACCCAGCGGTGTTCAACCCTGCCTTTTCGTCTCGTGCACGCTGCATCAGCATCAAGCGGACAAGCGCCTGCGTGCCGTTCAGCAAGACCTGTTTCTTGTCCAGATCGTACCGGTCGTTTAGCGATACCTCGTGCTGGGCCATGGTGTATCCTCCCCTGCGTAGATGTTGAAATCATCATAGGTCACAATTGCTGACCTACAAAGTAAAATTATTGGGGATGCGGGTTTGCACCAAAGCCACTAAACCGCGTAAGGTTGTGTCTATTCAGGCTGCAAAATCATTTCACAAGGGACGTCATGGACTGGGACAAGCTAAGAATATTTCACGCCGTCGCAGATGCTGGGTCCCTGACACATGCCGGTGATGCGCTGCATCTGTCGCAGTCTGCCGTCAGTCGCCAGATCAGGGCGCTGGAAGAATCACTGAACACCACCCTGTTTCACCGCCATGCGCGCGGGCTGATTCTGACCGAACAGGGTGAATTGCTGTTTGACGCCACCCGCAGCATGAACAAACGGCTGGAGGCCGCAGCCGCCCGCATCCGCGACAGCGAGGAAGAGGTGTTCGGAGAGTTGCGGGTGACGACGACGACGGGTTTCGGCACGCTCTGGCTCGCGCCTCGCCTGCCAAAGCTTTACTAACAATACCCCGATCTGAAAATATACCTGATGCTCGAAGAACGCGTGCTGGACCTGCCGATGCGCGAGGCCGATGTCGCCATCCGCATGAAAGAACCCAGCCAGGCCGATTTGATCCGCAAGCGCCTGATGTCCGTGCGGATGCGGCTTTACGCGACGCAGACCTATCTTGAAACCCACGGTCTGCCGCAAAAGATAGAAGATATCGTCAATCATCGCCTGCTGTGCCAAAGCCTGAATTCCATTCAGGTCGCCGCTGGCGCGACATTGGTGCAGCATCTGCTGACCTACGACATTCCCAAGCTCTTTACCGTCAATAATTACTTTGGCGTGCTGCAGGGTGTTCTGAACAACATCGGCATCGGCATCCTGCCCAACTACGTGACAGAGGATTTCCCAGATCTTGTCCGCGTGTTGCCTGATCTGGAAAGTGGTGAGGTTCCGGTCTTCCTCGCCTACCCAGAAGAATTGCGGCAATCCAAACGCATCAGCGCCTTCCGCGATTTTGTACAGGAAGAGATTTTTGCCCACCGCAAGAAAATGCGCGAGGCCGTGGCCGTCTGATTTCGATCAGGAGACGAGACGCAGCTGCACCTTGGGCTGCTGCACCGGCGTTTGACTGGCGCGCAGCGCCCTGACCAATTGCACGGTTTGCCCCCTTGTGATGCGCGGCCGCGCCGTCGGCCCATAGCGCAGCACGGGCTGCGCCCCGACACCCGGCAACAACCTGAACAGGCTGGCCTTATGCGCCGGGGTCAACATCGCAACGGCACATGGTCCGGGGTAAAAGCTTTCGGTTTCTGCCCCGTTGGACCAGACGATCGCATGACGCGGCAAAAGCATGTGAAAGTAGATGACGGCCTTTTTCCCCTTCATCTCTCGCACGCCAGGCAATCCGATCAGCCCTTTTGCA
>JAHDGO010000088.1:6367-7681 GCA_020627605.1 Yoonia sp. | reverse complement strand
CGGACAAGCTGTTCGGGGCAGATGGTGTGTTCGCTGATGACCTGCGGTCCAGAACAGAATTGCTGCCTAGTCAGGAAGTCTGGAAAGCACGCGGTGGCGCCCTGCCGCGACCATGGCCGCAGCCGGTGGTGCAGGAGATTGCCCCGGGCGACGTGATCACGGGCAGTGACTGGCAAATCGCAACCTGCAGCGTGCCGCATGCGCAGCCGGAACTGACCTGCATGGCCCTGGCGCTGCACCACGATGGGCGCAAATTTGTCTATTCCGGCGATGCGGGGCTGTGCGAGGGGCTGGAAACCCTGACGACCGGGGCCGATGTGCTGCTGCACTGGTGTTACCGGCTAGATGGCGAGACCGCACATCCTGACATGATCGACCTGACACCCACCCCGGCAGAGATCGGGGCGATGGCGCAGCGCGCCGGGGTCGGGCGTCTATTGCTAACCCATTTCCGTGTGCATATGGACAGCCACCATGGTGCTGCCCTGAACGCATTACGCTCGCAATTTGCCGGGCCTTGCGGCATCGTCGAAGACCTCGACAGTTACACCATTTAGGGACCACCATGTCCGGCACCGCGCGCAATCTGCTATTTGTGATGGCTGATGAACATCAGGCCGCAGCATTGTCGGGATTGCAGCATCCGCTGGTGCAAACACCCCACCTGGATGCGCTGTTGGCGCAGGGCACCTGCTTTCGCCATGCCTTCACACCCAGCCCGATCTGCGTCCCGGCACGTGCGGCTCTCGCGACCGGGCGGCCAGTGCACCAAAGCGGCTATTGGGACAACGCCCATGCCTATGACGGACGCCTGCGCAGTTGGGGGCACGCCCTGCAGGATGCCGGGATCAGCACCACCAGTATCGGTAAACTGCACTACCGCTCTGCCGATGATGACACCGGTTTTGACCGGCAAATCCGGCCGATGCATATCGCTGACGGGATCGGGCAGGTCTGGGGGTCCGTGCGCAACCCGTTGCCGGACAAAAGACGCGGCAGCGGCATGCTGGGGCAGATCGGTGCAGGGCTGTCATCCTATAATCAATACGATCTTGATGTCGCCGCTGCTGCCGTAGACTGGCTGCAGGACCCTGCACGGACGGCAGAACCATGGGCGGCCTTTGTCAGCTTTGTCGCACCGCATTTCCCGCTGACCGTGCCGCAACAGTATCTGGACCTGTATCCAGAGGATGCGATGCCCTTGCCCGCCCTGCACCCTGATCGGGGCTATATGCTGCACCCATGGGTTGCGCGCATGAATGTAATCGAGGACAGCGACGCAGAGCTTGGCACCGACAGCGCGCGGCGCAAGGC
>JAHDGO010000088.1:0-6357 GCA_020627605.1 Yoonia sp. | reverse complement strand
GATTGCCGCCTATTTCGCACTGTGCAGTTTTGTGGACGCGCAGATCGGCAAGGTGCTGGCCGCGCTCGACGCCTCTGGCCAGCGCGACGACACGTTGATCATCTACGCCTCTGACCATGGCGAAACGCTGGGCCAGCGGGGGCGGTGGGGGAAGTCCGTACTGTATGCGGACTCCACCCAGGTGCCCCTGATCTGCGCCGGTCCCGGCTTTCAGGCGGGGCATCAGGTGACGACGGCTGTGTCGCTTCTTGATATCGCGCCGACGATCACCAATGCGCTTGGCGCCGCAGCTGATCCAGACTGGACAGGCAAGGACCTGACCCGGATCGCGGCGCAGCCCGATAACCCTGACAGGCTGGTTTTTTCGGAATATCACGCCGCCAATGCGGCCGCTGCCGGGATGCGGCTGGCATCAAGCGACTGGAGCTATCACGCCTATGCGGGCTACGAGGAAGAGCTGTTTGACCGCCGCGCCGATCCCCTGGAAAGCGTTAACCTGGCCGCCAACCCCGCGCATCGCGCGCAGCTGAGGCAAATGCGGGCCGCGCTGGCCGACATCTGCGACCCCCATAGGGTTGATGCACTTGCCAAAGCCGATCAGGATCGGCTTGTCGCCCGCTTCGGCGGTCCCGATGCAGCCTTTACGATGGGGCCGTCGGGGGCGACCAAGGTGCCATAATAGTCCAGCGGCCAGCGCCATTTCCCCTACTCAAGACGCATCTGGCACCGCTATGACGACCACCCCCAGAGCGGCCTCTGATGGCGCGGGGGACAGGGTCCAGTTGTCGCCGCTCAATTGCAGCAGCGTGCGTTCGCCTGTCCGCGACAGAACACATCCCTTTGCCCGCACGACCGTTGGGTCGCCGGCAAGTCCTTTGGCAATCTCTTCGATATCGACGGGCTCTTCGCAAGACAGCAGTTTCGTGTGGTGAAATGCACCATGTGGCTCTGGCATGGGGCGGGCGCTGCGCTGCGCAAGGATCAGGTTATTCGACGCCTCCGCGCCGTCAACAACGGGCCGCCCCTGTGCGGCCCGCGCGATGAGGTCACGCGCGACATCCGCTGATGCCAGATCGCCCTTGGTGATAACAATCAAATCCGCCGCTGCCAGTTGCCGCTCTATCGTGTCGGTGAGGTAGCTGTTGGCGAGCAGCTTGGGCAGGTTCACAGCATCTGCCAGAACGACAATCGATGACAGCGCGATCCCCGGCACAAGCCCGACAGAGGCCCCGATCGCCCCCGGCATGGCGATGCCCGACGCCTCCAGCACGATCTTGTCCGGCGCAGGGTCCATGTCGCGGATCTGCAGCAGCGCGGTCATCAGATCATCCCCGTAAGAGCAGCAGACGCAACCACCCGCCAAAGAGATAATATCGCCGTCCTCTGCTTCGATCAGATCGGCATCGACCGCAAGTTCGCCAAAATCATTGACCAGAACGGCGATCCGCTCGCCATCTGCTGCCCGCAAGAGCCTGTTGACAAGTGTGGTTTTCCCCGACCCCAGATAGCCGCCCAGAACCGTCAGTGGCAGCGTCAAAGTGCGGCGGCCTCAAAGATCCGGCCACCCTGCACGGTGCCCCAGACGCCGATGTCGCGCAGATCATCGGCGGTCTCCGGGTCTGCATCCAGCACGGCGAAATCGGCACGTTTGCCTGCCTCGATAGAGCCGACCTCCTGCTCGATCTTCAGCGTATAGGCCGCACCCATCGTGATCGCCCAGAGCGCCTCTGCCCGGCTGATACATTCATGCGCGCCTTGGACCCGACCGCTTGCCGTGATCCGCGTCTCGGCGGCCCATGCAGTGAAAAGCGGCGCAAGCGGTGTGATCGGCGCATCGGAATGCAGACCGACAGTCAGCCCCAGATCAAGCGCGGTGCGCGCGGCATTCATACGTTCTGCGCGTTCCGGACCGACCGTCAGGCGATAATGCTCGTCCCCCCAGTAATAGTGGTGGTTGGCAAAGAAGTTGACGCAGGCCCCAAGCTTGGACAGCCGTGCCAGCTGCGCCTGATCGGCCAGTTGGCAATGCTGGACTGTCAGCCGGTGATCGGCGGCGGGGCGGTCCGACAGGATCGTCGTCATCGTCTCGATCAATAGCTGCGTGGCCTCGTCACCGTTGGTATGGGTATGCACCTGCAAATCGCGGGCGAAGGCCTCACGCAGGATCGTCTCCAGATGCTCTGGGGTGATATACCACAGCCCATTGGGTGCGCCGTTGTAATATCCCGGCGCCCGCACACGGGCCGAGAATCCCTGGATAGAGCCATCCATGATCACCTTGATCCGCCCCATGCGACACATATCGGTCGAGCGGTCGCGCAAATCCTCGACCTGTGCGATCAGGTCCTCTGGGGTGACGCCATGGTGAAACCGGTGGCAGACAATGCGAGCGGGGTAGTTGGGCTCTCCCATCACGCGCAGCATGGTTTGCACCGCGTTCTCATCAAGACGGGCGGCAAGGTCGGTGGCCGTTGTCACCCCTGCGCGCACGCATAGCTTGCCGAAAGCCCGCATGCCAGCGGCGTCGCTGGCCAGCATGTCGCGACCAAAGCCGACATGCACGCCCGCAGGCGTCATGACATCCGGTCCTTTCAACTCTCCGGTCGGCAGCCCGTCATCGCCCAGCGGGATACCGGGGTGGTTCAGGCCGGGTTTGAGCAAACCCGCCGCCTCCAGCGCGGGTGTGTTGAAGTTCATGATATGGCCAGAGGCATGCATGATCCCGATGGGCACGCTGTCTGATACGCGGTCCAGATCGGCACGGGTGACCCGCACATTGCCAAAGTAGATCGGGTCCAGCCCCCAGCCCGACAATGGCCCCTCAGGGTTCTTTTCCAGTGCCGCGCTTAGCCGCGCGATGACGGCTTCGATGTCCTTGCAACCGCCATGCACCACCCCATCGGGGTCCATCCGGTCGAAAAATCCGGTGTAGCATTTCGTCCAGAGCGCGCCTTCCAGCAAATGGCAATGCCCCTCGATCAGGCCGGGCATCAGCACCTTGTCAGCGAACCGGTCGTCGATCACCGGATCGCCCCAACCGCTGAGTTCCTCCAAGGTGCCTGCGCCAAGGATCATGCCGTCGCGCACTGCCACATGGGTCGCATGGGGGCGCGCCCGGTTCATGGTGATGATTTTCCGGCAGGGGTAGAGCGTGACAGTCATCAAATCCTCCGATCCTTGAAGTTTGACGCTAACGCCCTTCTCATCCTGAGGAAACTGGATTTATTGTGGGCGAAACCACAACAAAATGAGGTAATGATGCTGGACGTTTCTCTCAAGCAACTGGCCTACGTCGAAGCCGCGGGGCGGCTTGGTTCTATCGCGAATGCCTCCACGGCGCTGCAGATCAGCGAAAGCTCGGTTTCTGCGGCCATTGACGGGCTGGAAACGCGGCTTGGCTTTGACCTGTTCGTGCGGGTTCCGGCCAAGGGCATCAGCAAGACACCGGTGGGCGAAGAGGCGCTGGCGCTGATTTCGCGGTTTCTCAAGGATGCCCGCGCCACACGGGCAGAGCTTGGCAGTCTGGGTGGGCTGGCGCAGGGTCTGGTGCAGGTTGCGTGTTTTGCGACTGCGGCAGCGAATTTTCTGCCGGATCTGCTGATCAAATACGCAAAGGACTATCCGGGGGTTGAGGTCAATCTGGCGGAAGGCGATATCGAGCTTGCGGTCGAACATCTGGACCAAGGGCGCGCCGATGTTGCCTTTACCTATCAGGATGTCATTCCCGACACGCAAGAGTTTCGGCCTTTGGTCGAAGCCCCACCCTATGCGTTGATCTCCAGATCCAACCCTTTGTCAGAGGCCCCCGATGTCACGCTGGAAGAGCTGTCCAAATTCGGGATGATTGCCCTGACACTTCGTCAGACGCATGATTACTATACCGGCATGTTCACCAAGGCAGGGCTGCAGGTGCGCGTCGTCCACGCCACCCCCTCGACCGAGATGATCCGCCCGCTGGTGGCTGCGGGGCTTGGATTTACCATCCTCAATGCGCTGCCCCCGAACTATCTGCCAGACGATCCGCGGTTTCGGGCTGTCCCCCTGCGCAACGGGCCAGCCCCGCGCATCTTTGGCATCGCCATGATGAAGGGTGTGCGGCAGACACGGGCCACCGACGCCTTTCTTAAAACCGTCGAAGATTTCCGGGACAACGGCGGATTTCAGGCGCTGGCCATCTTAAACCCTAAAAACTAGAGGAAGCGGCCCAAGATAAAGTACTTTTGCGAAGTGGTCCTCTCTGTTTAGAGTTTCGCGGATAAATGCGTGCTGGTCACTTGGTCAGACACGTCGGAAAACAGGGGAAAACTGATGCTTCGTAAAGTCCTTGCCATTGGCCTCATGTCGATTGCTGCCTCAGGCGCTGTCGCCGAAAGCCATGTCACACCCAAAGCGGGTGGCACGCTGATCACCACGCTGCCGCAAACACCGCGCCACCTGAACCCGGCGGTGCAATCCGGCATCGTCACCGGTGCGCCCGGCGCGCAGCTGTTTGCAACGCCACTGCGCTATGACGAGAATTTTGAACCGCAGCCCTATCTGGCCGAAATCTGGGAGTTTTCCGAAGACGGGCTGAGCATGACGCTGAAACTGCGCGACAATGCGGTGTTCCATGATGGTGAGCCGATTGAGAGCCACGATGTGGCCTTTTCGATCAGCGCTATTCAGGACAATCACCCCTTCAAGACGATGTTCGCGCCGGTCACGGATGTTGACACATCCGACCCCAAGACCGTTGTGATGACATTGGACAAACCGCACCCGGCGCTGTTGTTGGCGATGTCGTCACAGCTGATGTCGATCATCCCGGAACATATTTATGGCGACGGTCAGGATCTGGCATCGCATCCGCGCAACTCGGCTGATGTGGTTGGTTCAGGCCCTTTCAAATTCGTCGAATTCACGCCTGATCAGCATGTGATTCTGGAGCGTTTCGACGACTTCTTCATGGGCGAGGGCCGCCCCTATCTTGATCGGATCGTGTTCCGCATCATCAAGGACGCATCGGCCCGCACCATCGGGCTGGAAAACGGCGAACTGCATCTGTCGACCTTCGAGAACACGGTCAACAACATCACCCGGATGCAGGAAAACGAAAGCCTTGTCGTCACCGACGAAGGCTATGCAGCCATCGGCGCAATCAACTGGCTGGCCTTCAATACGCAGTCAGAGGGCCCGACCTCGAACGTCAAGGTACGTCAGGCGATTGCCTATGCCGTGGACCGCAACTTTATCCTCAACGCGATCATGCAGGGGATCAGCCAACCGGCACTGACGGGCATCCATCCCGGCTCTCCTTTCTATGACGACAGCGTGGAACCCTATGACCTTGACCTCGACAAGGCCAACGCGCTGCTGGACGAGGCAGGCTATCCACGCGGCGACAATGACATGCGTTTCAGCCTGACCATCGACTACGGCAACCCCACCACGCGGCCACAGGCCGAGTTTACCAAGGCGTCACTGGCCCGTGTCGGTATCGACGTGACGGTCAACGCATTGGTCGACTTCCCGACCTGGGCGCAAAAAATCTCTAACCATGACTTCGACATGACGTGGGACACGGTGTTCAACTGGGGCGATCCGGTGATCGGCGTGCACCGGACCTATTCCTCTGACAACATCAAGAAAGGTGTGATCTGGTCGAACACGCAGCAATATGTAAACCCCCGCATCGACGAGCTGATGGAGGCCGCCGGTCAGGAACTGGATCAGGACGCACGGATCGCGCTCTATGCCGAGTTCCAGCAGATCCTGTCGGAAGAGCTGCCTGTCTACTGGACCAACACGCTGCCCTATCACACGATCAGCCAAGAGATCGTGCAGAACGCACCACGTGGCATCTGGGCTTCTTCGGCGCCCTATGATCAGGTGTGGCTGAACGAAGAGTAAGCGATCAGGCGGGGCCGGACCAACGGCCCCGTCCACCCCGCGCCGGAGCCCCCCGACATGAATATCGCGTTGACCATACTGAAACGCCTTGGCTATGCGGCGGGGCTGCTTTTGGCAGTGATCGTTCTCAATTTTTCAATGATCCATCTGGCCCCCGGTGATGTGGCCGACACAATAGCCGCCGATGCGGGCGGCGCGACCGAAGAAACCATGGCCGCCATCCGCGAAGAATATGGGCTGGATCAGCCCTTTTTCGTGCAGCTGGGCATGTATCTGACACGGGTGGCCCAACTCGATCTGGGTCAAAGCTATTTCTATAACCGCGATGTGCTGGACCTGATCCTCGAACGCCTGCCGGCGACGCTGCTCTTGGTGGTTTCTGCACAACTGGTCGCCTTGGTCGTGGGCACCTTGCTGGGGGTCTATGCGGCACGCAATTCGCGCGGGATCGTCAGCCATCTGGTGACG
>JAHDGO010000087.1 GCA_020627605.1 Yoonia sp. | reverse complement strand
CCAGCAAGGTGCCAATGAACCCAACCGCACAGGCCAGTGCGCGATGCTGGCCGACCTCTTCGCCCATCACGAAATGGCCCAGCAGCAGCATGATGAACGGCATGACAAAGGCGATGGCCAGCGCATCCGCCAGTGGCAGATAGCGCAGTGCCGAAAACATCAGACCGATGCCAGCGATATGCAGCAAGGTGCGCAGCAACGTCCACCACAGCACACCCTGTGGCAAGCGAAACCCGGCGCCGCTGACCACCACCCATGGCACCAGAACCGCCGCCTGCACGCCAAACCGCACAAGCAGCAGAAACCCCAGCGCGACCGTGCCGCCCAGCAGCTTGGCAATACTGTCCCCCAACGGGGCCAGCACGCAAAAGGCCAGCATCAGCATGACACCCAGAAATGGTCTGTCGGCATTCATGGCAGCACGCTACACCCTGTGCTGGGGCAAGACCACGCCGTGGTTATCATCTTGCCCTGAAAACGCACGGCGGAGCCATCAGGTCGGTCGGCCCCGTGCAACGTCAGCAGTTGGGCACATTCACCGCCAGACCACCCAGCGCTGTTTCCTTGTATTTCTCGCTCATATCCGCGCCGGTCTGGCGCATGGTTTCAATCGCCACATCCAGCGACACCAGATGTTTGCCGTCACCGCGCAGCGACAGCGACGCGGCAGACACCGCCTTGATCGCGCCCAGCCCATTGCGTTCGATGCACGGCACCTGCACCAGCCCTTTGACAGGGTCGCAGGTCATGCCCAGATGATGCTCCAACGCGATTTCGGCTGCGTTTTCAATCTGTTCTGCTGTACCCCCCAGAACAGCAGCCAGACCACTGGCCGCCATAGCGGCCGCGCTGCCGACCTCTGCCTGACAGCCGCATTCTGCGCCAGAAATAGAGGCGTTGAATTTGATCAGCCCGCCAATCGCCGCAGCCGTCAGCAGGAAATCGGGCACCCGCGCAACGCTGGCCCCCGGCACATGATCCAGCCAATAGCGGATCGTGGCCGGCACCACGCCAGCGGCACCGTTTGTGGGGGCCGTCACCACCTGACCACCGGCTGCGTTTTCCTCGTTCACGGCCATGGCGTAGGTCGACATATAATCGTTGATCGTATGCGGTGCGGTCAGGTTCATGCCCCGCTCGGCCATCAGCGCGTCGTAAATCCCCTTGGCCCTGCGGCGCACCTGCAAGCCGCCGGGCAGCGTGCCGTCCGTGGTCAGGCCACGGGTGATGCAGCCATCCATCACCTCCCATATGCGCGCCAGACCGCGATCAAGATCGGCATCCGGCATGCGCGACAGTTCATTGGCACGCTTCATCGCGGCGATGGACTTGCCAGAGGTTTCGGCCATTTGCAGCATCTCATCGGCCGATTTGAACGGGTAGGGCACTGGCGGGCCATCGTCGCTGTCCTTGCCTGCGGCCAGTTCATCCGCTGTCAGAACAAAGCCGCCACCGATGGAATAATAGGTGACCTGGGTGATCACATCGCCCTGGCTGTCGGTGCCACGCAGGACCAGCCCATTGGCATGGCCGGGCAGGGGCGGGCCATAGTCAAAAACCAGATCGTCCTTGGGGTGAAAGCGCAGCGTGCCAAGACCCTTGGGCGACACGGTGTGCTCTGCCGTGATGCGAGCCAGTTCGGCCTCTGCCTTTTCGGCATCGTAGTCGTCGGCGCGAAACCCGGCGAGGCCCAGGATCACCGCGCGGTCCGTCGCATGGCCTACGCCGGTGAATGCCAGCGAGCCATGCAGTGACGCCTGCAAGCCCGCGACGCCAAAGGGCTGCGCGCGCAAATGGTCCAGAAACCGGGCAGCGGCGACCATGGGCCCGATGGTGTGTGATGATGACGGGCCAACGCCCACCTTGAACATGTCAAAGACTGACAAAAACATCTGCCGTTCCCACCTGAAATCCTGTCCGCAATGCTATGCCATGCGGCCTGATCCGTCGCCCCAAATACGACGCTTCACACCAAAAACACGCGATTGCGTCTGAAGGGCGGAATTCGGTCCAATTCCGCCCTCGCACCCGCTGCATTTCTTGCCTATAACATCGCGGACAGCAAACTGGAGTGGGCCCCATGAGCAGCCAATTATCCCCCATAGACACCGCGAAGTTCATCGCGGCCAAGCAGGCGACGGAATATGTCGAGAGCGGGATGAAGGTTGGTTTGGGCACCGGGTCCACCGCCGCGTGGCTCGTGCAGTGCCTTGGCGAAATGGTGCGCGATGACGGTCTGAAAATTCAGGGCGTGCCGACCTCTGAACACACCGCGAAACTCGCCCGCGATGTGGGGATCGAGGTCGTCAGCCTGGACGAGGCGAAATGGCTGGATCTGACAATCGACGGGACGGATGAATTTGACGACGAACTGACCCTGATCAAGGGCGGCGGCGGCGCGCATCTGCGTGAAAAGATCGTGGCAACCGCCAGCGACCGTATGATCATCATTGCCGATGCAACCAAGAAGGTCGATACACTTGGCGCCTTTCCCCTGCCAGTCGAAGTGGCCCGTTTCGGCCTGCCCATCACCGAGGGCCTGATCGAAGAGACCCTGATCGGCATGGATGTGCTGGGCCGCGACATCAAACAGCGTATGGCCGGTGATGAACCTTTCATCACCGATGAAGGCAACTTCATCCTTGATCTGCACCTCAAACGGATCGGCGACCCGCGGCAGTTGAGCCTGATCCTCAACCAGATCCCCGGCGTCATTGAAAATGGCCTTTTCATCGACATCTGCGATGTTGTGATTGTCGGCCACGGTGACGGTAAGGTGACTGTCCGTGACTTCACCAACGACACATCAGAGGTTGTACGTTTCGATGTGCGTGACGATGATAATATCTTCACTTCCGTCGCTGACTGACGCCCCCAAATTCAAAGGACACCGCCCATGACTTTCGACTACGATCTTTTTGTAATTGGCGGCGGGTCCGGTGGCGTGCGTGCGGCGCGAGTGGCATCGGCCACGGGGGCCAAGGTTGGTCTGGCGGAAGAGTTTCGGATGGGCGGCACCTGCGTGATCCGGGGGTGCGTGCCGAAAAAGCTGATGGTCTTTGCCTCGCACTACTCAGAGGCTTTTGCCGATGCCCGCGCCTATGGCTGGGATGTGGAAGACGGCACCTTCCACTGGTCGCGCTTTCAGAAGAAACTGCATGCCGAACTGGACCGGCTGGAAGGGATTTACCGCAAATTGCTGGATGGTTCCGGTGTCGAGATTTTTGACAGCCGCGCCAGATTGAAAGACCCGCATACGGTGGCACTTGCCGACGGCAAAGAGGTGACTGCCAAGCATATCCTTGTCGCCACCGGCGGACGCCCCGTTCTTCCAGAGATCGACGGCGCAGAGCTGGGGATCACGTCCAACGATATCTTCAACCTCGCAGAGCTGCCGAAAAACATCCTGATCGTGGGGGGTGGCTACATCGCTTCGGAATTTGCCTGCATCCTGAACGGGCTGGGGGTGAACGTCACACAATACTATCGCGGCGCGCAAATCCTGCGCGGCTTTGATGACGAGGCCCGCGCGCTGGTTGCCGAAGGCATGAAAGCCAAGGGCATTGATCTGCATCTGGGCACCAATATCGTCGAAATGCGCGAAGCGACCGCAGATGACATCAAGGGCGTCAGCGAGGGCGTGCCGATGGAAGACGGCAAGCCTGCACAACTGCCGCAGAAGGGTGTTGGCAAAGGCATCTGGGTGAAATCCACCAACGGCAACGAACATGTCTTTGACCAGGTGATGTTTGCGACCGGCCGCGCGCCCAACACCAATGACATGGGCCTTGAAGAAGCCGGCGTCGAAGTGGGCCGCCGGGGCGAGGCCGTTGTCGATGAATACAGCCAGACCGCCGTGCCATCCATCTACGCCATTGGCGATGTCACCAACCGGGTGCAGCTGACCCCTGTCGCCATCCGCGAAGGCATGGCCTTCGTCGAAACTGTCTTCAAGGGCAACCCGACGCCGGTCGACCATGAGTTGATCCCGTCAGCCATCTTTACCCAGCCCGAACTGGGCACCGTCGGCCTGTCAGAGGAAGACGCGCGCGAGCAGGAACCGGTGGAGATTTACTGCACCTCCTTCAAGCCGATGAACCATGCCTTTGCCGACCGCGAAGATCGCGTGTTGATGAAGCTTGTCGTCAGCAAGGAAAGCCGCAAAGTGCTGGGATGTCATATCGTCGCGGATCAGGCCGGTGAGATGATCCAGCTGGCGGGCATCGCGGTCAAAATGGGCGCGACAAAAGAGGATTTCGACCGGACCGTCGCCGTTCATCCCACGATGGCCGAGGAACTTGTGACAATGAAGGAACCGATGCGAACTGCTTGAATTCGCACAATCAAGCCACACATGGCACAACAAGGCGCGGTCAAACCGCGCACCGTTGATAAAGGAAGCATAGGGAAGCAATGGCAGGAAATAGCGGTGGCCCATGGGGCGGCGGTGGAAACAACGGATCTGGCGGGCGCGACGACGACAATCGCCCCACAGGTGGGCGCAGGCCCCCGAACGAGGGCCCGAACATTCCCGAGATCGACGATCTGGTGAACAAGGGGCGCGAGCAACTGCGTGTTCTGATGGGCGGCGGTGGCGGTGGCAACCGCACCGGCGGTAGTGGCGGTGGCTCTGGTGGTCCGCAGTTGACCCGTGGTACCGTGGCGCTCGGCATTTTCGGTGCCGTGGCTCTCTGGCTTTTTGCATCATTTTATACGGTCCGGCCGGAAGAACGCTCTGTCGAACTGCTGCTGGGTGATTTTCTGGAAATCGGTGATCCGGGTCTGAACTTTGCGCCATGGCCCATCGTGACCCGCGAAGTCATCGGTGTGACCACGGAACGGAACATCGACATCGGGACCAGCCGTTCTGGCATGGACGCCGGTCTGATGCTGACGGGCGACGAAAACATCGTTGATATCGATTTTCAGGTGGTCTGGAACATCAACAATCCAGAGGCCTATCTGTTCAACCTCGCCAATCCACCGCAGACAATCGAGGCTGTGGCCGAATCCGCGATGCGCGAAATTATCTCGCAATCCGAACTGGCACCGATCCTCAACCGGGACCGTGGTGCGATTGCGGACCGGCTTGCCGATCTGATCCAGTCCACGCTGGACAGCTACGATTCAGGTGTGACGATCATCCGTGTGAACTTTGACAAGGCCGACCCGCCGGAACCTGTGATCGCATCTTTCCGCGCGGTGCAGGACGCCGAGCAGGAACGCGACCGGGTGCAGAACGTGGCTGACGCCTATGCCAACCAGGTGGTGGCAGAAGCACGTGGTCAGGCAGCGCAGATTTTGGAAGAAGCTGAAGGTTACCGCGCCCGCGTCGTCAACGAAGCGACCGGTGAGGCCAGCCGCTTCTCTGCCGTTTTGGCCGAATATGAAAAGGCACCAGAGGTGACACGCAAACGCCTGTATCTGGAAACGATGGAAAGCGTCCTTGGCGGCGTTGACATCATTCTGCTCGACGAAGGTGACGGGAACGGACAAGGCGTTGTGCCTTACCTGCCCCTGAATGAGCTGCGTCGCAACACGACTACAGGGGGGTCAAACTAATGCGTAAGTCAGCATTCCTATTGCCAGCGCTTGCCGTTGTGGTGATCACCGCCCTGTCGGCCGTTTTCATCGTCGACGAACGCGAAAAGGCGCTTGTGCTTCAGTTCGGTCAGATCGTGAAAGTACAGGAAGAACCGGGACTGGGCTTCAAAATCCCGCTGATCCAGGAGGTCGTGCGCTATGACGACCGTATCCTCAGCCGTGATCTGGAACCGCTTGAGGTGACGCCATCAGATGACCGTCGTCTGGTTGTCGATGCCTTCGCCCGCTACCGCATCGCCGATGTTGAACAGTTCCGCCGCGCCGTTGGTGCCGGCGGGGAAGAGGCCGCAGCGCGGCGTCTGGACAGTATCCTGCGCGCCGAAACACGTGAGGTGCTGGGTTCTGTGTCGTCCAATGATATCCTGTCGACCGACCGTGCCGCGCTGATGCTGCGCATCCGTAACTCTGCCATTGCAGAGGCGACCGCGCTGGGTCTGCAGGTCATCGACGTGCGATTGAAGCGGACCGACCTGCCGCCGGAAAACCTGAACGCCACCTACGAGCGGATGAAGGCAGAGCGTGATCGCGAAGCCGCAGACGAACGCGCCCGTGGTAACGAGGCGGCACAGCGTATCCGCGCACAGGCTGACCGGACCGTGATCGAGCTGGTGTCAGAGGCTGAACGCGAAAGCCAGATCATCCAGGGTGAGGCCGATGCAGAGCGGAACGAGATTTTCGCCAATGCCTTTGGGGCCGATCCGGAATTCTTTGAATTCTATCGTTCGATGACGGCCTATCAGCGCTCTTTGCGGTCTGACAACTCGACGATGGTGCTGTCACCAGACAATGAGTTCTTCAACTATCTGAAGTCTGATCAGGGCAGCGCTGCCAACGCAGCCGCAAACGAATAGACCTTCGCCACAAAGACAAACAAGAGGGCCGGCCGCTGTGCTGGCCCTTTTGCGTTTCATCGGCACAAGGGGGCCGCGTTCAAGTTAACTTCACATGCTGTTGACGGCAGGTGTGCAAAGTTTGCGTTGCACAATTTGCGCCCTACATAGAACATCAGTCGCGAACGGGGTCCGCGCTATGATCCCGCATGAAACCCAAAAAGGAGTTTTGCCCGTGAAATCCAAGGCAATCGCAATCAGACAGGATGCCGCGCAACTGCGCGAGCGTCTGCTGGCATTTGTGACCGTTCTTGCCGTTGCATTCGCGATGGTGCTGGCGCAGGTCACAGCCGTCGAGGGGCAGACGCGCCCCCGCACATTCGCCGACCTCGCTGAAGAGGTCAGCCCCGCCGTGGTGAACATCACCACATCAACAACAATCGCAGGGCGCACCGGCCCGCAAGGTCTGGTCCCGGAAGGTTCCCCGTTTGAGGATTTCTTCAACGACCTTGACCGTGAACCGGGTGAAGGCACCCGCCGTTCGTCCGCGCTTGGGTCCGGATTCGTTATCTCGGCTGACGGCTATATCGTCACCAACAACCACGTCATCGAAGGTGCCGACGAAATCCTGATCGAGTTTTTTCCGGGTGGTGAACCCGGCGTGCCAGCTGAACTGGTGGGCACCGATCCCAACACGGATATTGCCGTGCTGAAGGTTGACCTTGAAGGTCTGCCCTATGTCGAATTTGGCGACAGCAGTGCCGAAGGGGCCCGCGTTGGTGACTGGGTCATGGCCATGGGTAACCCGCTGGGGCAGGGCTTCTCTGTTTCTGCAGGTATCGTCTCGGCCCGTAACCGCGCGCTCTCTGGCACCTATGATGATTACATCCAGACAGATGCGGCGATCAACCGGGGCAACTCCGGCGGGCCGCTGTTCAATATGGACGGTGAAGTGATCGGCGTGAATACCGCAATCCTGTCGCCAAATGGCGGTTCTATCGGGATTGGTTTTGCCATGTCCTCTGCCGTTGTGACCAATGTGGTCGATCAGCTGATCGAGTTCGGCGAGACCCGTCGCGGCTGGCTGGGCGTGCGTATTCAGGATGTGACACCTGACATGGTTGAAGCCATCGACGGGCTTGATCTGGCCCGTGGCGCGCTGGTGACTGACGTGCCTGCTGGCCCTGCGGAAAATGCCGGCATGCTGGCAGGTGACGTGATCCTGAACTTCGACGGTGTCGAGATCGAGG
>JAHDGO010000086.1 GCA_020627605.1 Yoonia sp. | reverse complement strand
GTTCAGCGCAGGCTGACCCACAGCCGAGGCACCCAGCAGCCATGTCTGCACGCTGTCACCCACAAAGGGGATGGCGCCAAACAGGCCGGTGATCACAGCTGTCCCGTGGAAGGACATCTGCCCCCAAGGCAGCACGTAACCCATAAAGGCGGTGCCCATCATCAGCAGATACATCAGCATGCCGATGATCCATGTCACTTCACGCGGGGCCTTGTAGGACCCGTAGTAAAGCGAGCGGAAGATGTGCAGATAGACCGCCACAAAGAACAGCGATGCGCCGTTCATGTGGAAATAACGGATCATATGGCCGCCGTTCACGTCGCGCATGATATGCTCAACCGAGGCGAAGGCCATATCGACATGCGGCACATAGTGCATCACCAGCACGATGCCGGTGACGATTTGCAGGACCAGCGTAAAGACCAGCACGATCCCCCAGATCCACATCCAGTTCAGGTTCTTGGGCGTGGGGATCATCAATGTGTCGTAAAGCAGACCGGCAATCGGCAGGCGCTTGTGCAGCCACTTCTCGCCGCCGGTCTTGGGTTCATAATGGTCGTGAGGAATGCCACCCATGGTTTTCTCTCCTTAACCGAGCTGAATAGTTGTTTCGTCGACGAAAGAGGCGACGGGGACGGGCAGGTTACGTGGTGCAGGCCCTTTGCGGATGCGGCCGGATGTGTCGTAGTGCGACCCGTGGCAAGGGCAGAACCAGCCGCCGAAATCGCCGGCATCGCCCAATGGCACACAGCCCAGGTGCGTGCAGACACCCATCTGAACCAGCCATTGCCCGTCTTCGGACAGGGCGCGGTTTTCGTCGGTGGCCGGTGCGGCGCCGATGTTCTCGTTGTTGGCGTCTGCGTCCGGCAGGTCGCTGACATCGACAGCACGGGCCTCGGCAATCTCTTCTTCGGTGCGTGACCGGATAAAGACAGGTTTGCCCTGCCACAGCACGGTGATCTGTGTGCCGGGATCGACAAGGCTGACATCAACCCGGATGGAGGCCAATGCCAGAACATCCGCGGAAGGGTTCATCTGGTTGACGAGCGGCCAGACCGCAGCACCGGTGGCGACAACACCTGCGCCAGCGGTGGCGTAGTAAAGAAAGTCGCGGCGGGTGCCTTGATGATCGTCTGCATGTGACACGATTTACATCTCCGTTTCCTGTCCGGGGCGTCTGGCCCTGGTTGAAAGACTAGAACGCTGCCTTTCATGGTCAATTTGGCGCTGTTTAGCTATCAAACAGCACGAGGTCCAGCGGACATTCGGGCGCAGGTGCCTCACTTTACTGGAAATATCCGCGTTGCGGTGACGGGCTGGCCTGACGGCCGGTCGGTGCGATCCTGACAGCTGCCCAACGATTCGAGACATCAGGGCGCAGGGATGCTGACCTGACATGCACAATATTTCGCCGATAAACCGCTGCAATAGGCGGAAAAATTCCCATGTTGACCTGCAATTGTGGCGTGCAGGTTACAGTGGCCCGGGTGGCTTAATTCCACCTTAATCAGTGGTTGTAACGATCATAGGGCCCATTCTAATAGCGCCTAGCACCACCCTGACCGATGGACCGGTATTGATGAACCGCGCCTTTGCCTTCTGCCTTGCAGCGATGTCTGTTCCCGCTTCTGCCCCGGCAGAGGTGCAGTTGAGCTTCTACGGCGGCGTCCAGACTGCACAGCCATCCGATATTGCGATTCGTGATGACAGCATTGGCGACGATGACTTTACCCTGAGTTGGGAAGGCCGGTCCTTTGAGGCACCGCCTTACTACGGTATTCGCGCCACACGCTGGCAAAGCCCTGATTTTGGCTATGGCCTCGATTTCGCGCATAACAAGGTCTACCCCGAAGGCGATGAACTGCCAGCGGGCTATGAGGTGCTGGAGCTGACGGACGGTTTGAATACGCTGACGGTCAATGCCTACCGGCGCTGGGCACCTGTCGCGGGATCGATCACGCCTTATGTGGGCGGCGGGCTTGGCCTGTCGCTGCCTCATGTAGAGCTGACAAATGGCGCGTCAGAGACATTTGGATATCAGGTGACCGGGCCTGCCGCGACATGGATCGCCGGGGCGTCCATGCCGATCAACGATCAGTGGTCGGTCTTTGGTGAATACAAAGGCACCTATTCCGCCAATACCGCCGATCTGGAATCCGGCGGCACGTTAGAGACGGACATTATCACCAATGCGGTGAATGTCGGGGTCAGCTTCGATTTTTGATCACGCGGGTTTGGTAGACACCATACTGTCACGCGCGCTGAAGGCGGCATGCCATTCGGCAAGGGCTGCATTTCCATCGCGCCAGCCGCGCGCATCATGGCGCAGGTCGATATAGGACAGCGCGCAGGCCATGCCGATCTGCCCGATATTCAGCGGCCCGGTCAGATGTGACATCCAGCGGTTGTTGACAGCGGCAATGCCACGGGCGGCCTTGGCCCATTGTGCCTCTATCCAGTCTGGTGATTGCTGCTCTTCCGGGCGCAGGCGCACCTCATAGGCCATGCTGACAGTCGCATCCATGATGGCATCGGCGGTCGCCTCCAGCGTCAGGATTTCCCAGATGCGACTTTGCGGGTAAAGGCCGGCACCTGCGTGATCATCCAGAAACCGGGTGATCACCCGGCTGTCGTAGATCGCCGGACCATCTGGCCGGATCAGCGCGGGGATCTTGCCCATCGGGTTGGCCGCGACAACCTCTGACGCAGAGTTCATCGGCGTGGTCGAGACGACAACCTCTTCCACCGTGTCCATCAAATCTGCCTCGCGCAGCAGCACGCGCACCTTGCGCACGAAGGGTGAGGCCGGAGAGATCAGCAATTGCATGGTGTTTCCTTTCCAAGGTCAGGGAAAGACAACCTGATCCTGTCCCGGTTGCCAAGGCGGATATTTCACCATGATCGCCCGGAACCTGTCCGCGTTCAGAAAATCATCCAGCCAGCGGGTCAGCGGGCCAAGGCCCTGCGCATCGAACCATGCACGGTCCGTATTGGCGAACTGGCGCACAAACGGCAGGATCGCCATATCGGCCATCGTCCGGCTGCGCCCCATCAGGAACGGCGCATCTGTCAGCCTGTCATTAAGGTCGCGCAAGAACACCATCGCCTTTTCGCGCTCTGCCTCCTCATCCAGATCGGGAAAGCGCACTGCGTATTTGGTGTGATCGAGTGCCGTCTTGAACGGCCCGTCGCAGCGATCAATCAGGGCGCACCCTTCATCGGCCATGTCCAGCCAGCCTTCGGGGTCGGATCGTTCCAGCGCCCAAAGCATGACATCGCGGCTTTCGTCGATCACCTGCGCGCCGTCCTGCAGCACCGGCACAGTGGCTTTGGCAGAGGCTGCGCGAAAGGCGTCAGGTTTGTCCTTCAGCAGGATTTCCTGCAGTGCCACCTGTTGACCGCTGGACTGGATCGCCAGCCGCGCGCGCATGGCATAGGGGCAACGACGGAACGACCACAGGATCGGCAAATCGCCCATCAGGCCGCGGTCAGCTGATGGCCCGCAACCCCGGTGATCGTGGCGGTCACGATCTGGCTTTCAGGCTGGTCGCTGGCGAAACTCACTTCGGCAAACTGCTCTGTCCGGCCCATGCGGGGATTTTCCAGCAGGACGCGATGCGTCTTGCCTTTCTGGGCTTGCAGATGGGCTGCAACACGTGCCTCACCAGCTGCGCGCAGATGTGCGGCGCGATCCTTGATCGCACGGCCATTCACCTGGGGCATCCGCGCGGCGGGCGTGCCGGGACGGGGGGAATAAGGAAAGACATGCAGCCAGGTCAGATTGCAGTCGTCCACCAGCCGCATTGAATTCTCAAACGCCGCCGCGGTCTCTGTCGGGAAACCGGCGATGATATCGGCCCCGAAGGTCATGTCGGGGCGCAGGCGCTGGGCCTCTTCGCAGAACCGGACTGCGTCATCGCGCAAATGCCGCCGTTTCATTCGCTTCAGGATCAGGTCGTCGCCATGTTGCAGCGACAAATGCAGATGCGGCATCAGGCGCGGTTCGGTCGCGATGGCCTGCATGAGGTTTTCATCAACCTCAATACTGTCGATGGATGATATCCGCAGGCGCGGCAGGTCGGGCACGAGTTTGAGGATGCGCATGACCAGATCGCCCAGTTTCGGCGCGCCCGGCAGGTCGGCCCCCCAACTGGTCAGGTCCACACCTGTCAGCACGACCTCGTTGAAGCCTTTGTCCACCAGCCGCTTGATCTGGTCGACCACGACGCCCGCAGGCACCGACCGCGAATTGCCGCGCCCGAAAGGGATAATGCAAAAGGTACAGCGGTGGTCGCAGCCGTTCTGGACCTGCACATAGGCCCGGCTGCGGGTGCCAAAGCCGTCAATCAGGTGGCCAGCGGTTTCAGTCACCGACATGATGTCGTCGACCTGCACCGGCTCTGTCGCGCCAATCAGATCAGGGGTAAGGCCCGCCCAGGTGGCCGGGTTCATCTTTTCAGTGTTGCCAAGGACCACATCAACCTCGGCCATCTGGGCAAAGGTTTCCGGCTCTGTCTGGGCGGCGCAACCGGTGACGATCAGCCTGGCATCGGGGTTGTCGCGGCGCAACTTGCGGATGTCCTGGCGGGCCTTGCGCACGGCCTCTGCCGTCACGGCACAGGTGTTCACGATCACCGCGTTACCGACGCCAGCACCCGCGGCCAGTTCCTGCATGGCAGCGGTTTCATAGGCGTTCAACCGGCAGCCATGATTGGAAAAGATTGGTGCGCCGGTCATGTCAGCCGCCATTGGCCATCAAAGACATGGGCTGTTGGGCCAGTCATCCAGACGCCATCGTCGCGCCAGCTGACCTGCAGTGTGCCACCATCCAGATCAATTGTAACATCGCGCCCGGTCAGCGCCCGCCGGGCTGCCGCAACAGCCACAGCGCATGAGGACGAACCGGAGGCAAGGGTGATACCCACGCCACGCTCCCACACCCGCATGCGCAGGTGATTGGGGCCAATAAGGCCCGCAAACTGCACATTGGTACGCTGCGGGTAGAGGGGGTGATGCTCTATCTCTGCGCCGCGCTGGGCAAGGTCGACGGCATCTGCATCATCGACAAAGAAGGTGCAATGCGGGTTGCCCATGCCGGTGGCGACGGGTGCGCCATCAATAGGCAATGCAAGCGTATCCATCTCATGCGCCAGCGGAATATCCTGCCAGTCGAGCTGCGGCTGGCCCATATTGACCGCCGTCAGCCCACCCCCGGCATCCAGTGCATGAAGCGTGCCGCGATCGGTGATCAGGGTCAGTGCGGTCCGCCCGGTCTGGTCCATCAGATGCCGCGCAATGCAGCGGGTGGCATTGCCGCAAGCGGCCGAGGTCGACCCGTCACTATTGTAGAAGGTCAGGTGGACGTCGGCATCCGCCGTGTCCGACAGCACCGCAAGCTGGTCAAACCCGACGCCCCGGTGACGGTCCGCAATGGCCACGGCCACAGCCGCATCAACGCGTGGCGTCACGCCGCGTTCATCCACGACAACAAAGTCGTTTCCCAGCCCATGCATCTTCATGAATGGCAGATATGTCGAGTCGCCCGTCATCATGGCCGCGATATAGGCGAGGACAGACAAACTATCCAGCACCGCGCCGCATTTGGGGGTTGACCCGCGCCCGCGCCCTTTCTAAGTAGCGCGCCAGTGGGCCGTTAGCTCAGTTGGTAGAGCAACTGACTTTTAATCAGTAGGTCGATGGTTCGAACCCATCACGGCTCACCATTTTCTTTCAACGCAATCAGGCTGAAAAAGGCCGGCAATTGGGCCGTGGTGCTTGTACTCCCCGTTGGTGGCATTTTCCCCGAACCCATCCAGTCGCGCACCTACCGCACAGTCCCCACGCATTCTGACGATCACCTCGCGGTGCTTGCCGTTCACGCGGGGGTGCCGTATCTCAGGCGATGCCGGGGGGCGCATTGCATCATGCGCCAGACGTGCAAGAGTGGCTGTGCATTGATCCACGTTGGTCTTTGCAAATCAGGAGTAGGGTCAGGCATGCCAGCCATCAAACTTTATGCAAAGCGGGCCTATGTTGGCGCTATGCACGGCATCGGTGGCTTACTGGGCCGTCTTGGCGTGCTGCGTCTGTTGGAGCGCAAGCGCGACAGGCGGTGGGCGCATTGGCTGCGGTCGCTGTTTGCGATTTATGATGTGGATCAGATGATCGCGCTGGATGTCCCCTGGTGGACCTATCGTGCGATTGATGCGGTCGCGGCCTTTCTCAGCACCCGCCCGGATGCCAAGGTTTTCGAATACGGCAGCGGGGCGAGCACCATCTGGCTGTCGCGGCGTGCCGGGACGGTGCACAGTGTCGAGCATGATGAAGGCTGGCTTGCCCTGATGCAAAACCGAATTGCCGGCTATGACGGGATCGCGTTGACGCATATGCCTGCCGATCAAAACTGGTCCAACGACCCGCGCTATCAATCCTACAAAGAAGGCTATGAAGGTCAGAGTTTCGAAAAATACGCCAAGGTGATCACGACCACCAATCAGCTCTATGACCTGATTGTCATTGATGGTCGCGCCCGTGCGGCCTGTCTTGAGGCGGCACAGGAACATCTGGCACCCGGCGGGATGATTGTTTTCGACAACACCAAACGGCAGCGGTATCTGGACGCCATCGCCCGCAGCACATTTGACGTCACCCATCTGCCGGGATTGACGCCATCCTTGCCTTACCCGGACAAGACAACCCTGCTGCAGCGCCCGGACGCCTAGGCGCCGATGGAACCTGCGCAAACCAGCACATCTCAGCGGCTTGTCCGTCGGATCGGGCAGGCTATTGCGATCCTTGCCTTGCTCTATCTTGGCAAAGAGCTTTACCAGCAGTGGGGCGGAATTCAGTCCTGGCGTCCGACTGCCCAGCAAGTGATTGCCGTGGCGGCCGCGGCACTTTGCTATGGCGTTGCGCAGGTCCTGTTGGCGCAGAACTGGGTCACGATCCTGCAGGCCCTGTCCGATGCGACCTTGCCACGGGGCCCGGTGTTTCTCTCTCACACCCGCTCTCAGATTGCCAAATATCTGCCGGGCAACGTGCTGCACGTTGTGGGGCGGCACCTTTACGTCAAGAAACTGGGTGTCCCGCATGGGGTTGTGGCCAGGGCTGCTGTGCTTGAACTGGCAAGCCTGCCAACCGCGGCGGTACTTGCCGTTGGTGTCGCGGTGCCCTTTGCGGGTGGGATCGCGGGGCAACTGCCATTGCCGCCCAGCCTGCTGACATTGCTTGTGCTGCTGATGATGCTGGTCGGGTCCATGCTGCTGCGCTGGCGCCTGCCGGCACTGACAGGACCGGCAAGCCTTGTGATTGGCGTTGGCACGGGCTTCAACATCGCACCTGTATTCGACACTCCGCAAGGTCACCTCGTGCCGCCATCTGAAAGTGGTCACGTCACCTTATCGACGCGCTCGGGCGAACACGACCGGCTCAGCGATTTTGTTGGGCAGAAGCATGGCTTCCCATCCGTCGAGGACGTTCTGTCGGGGCGCGGCATCGAAAACGTCTATCGTTTCTGGGGACAGGAAGCCGGAGACCCAACGTCGATGTCTGCGCAAGATATCATGACGGCCTGTGCCGATGGCGATCCGCGCGCGCGAAAAACAGTGCAAAGCTGTGTCGAGATCCTGGGCAACGTCGCCGGCAACCTCGCCCTGATCCAACTCCCATACAATGGGATCTTTCTGGTCGGCGGTGTCGCCCGCGCTTTGTCTGCCTA
>JAHDGO010000085.1 GCA_020627605.1 Yoonia sp. | reverse complement strand
CCCGATATCTGGGGCTTGTCCAATGGGCCGCTGCAGCCTAGTGTCCGCGCGATTTGACCATGGGGCTAAATGGCCCCACCACAAGAAGGAAGCGTGCCATGTTTAAGGGATCACTCCCCGCCCTCGTCACGCCGTTTGCGAACGGCCAGGTTGACGTGGACGCGCTGAAAAAACTTGTGAACTGGCATGTGGATCAGGGCAGCCATGGTCTGGTGCCCGTGGGCACAACAGGCGAAAGCCCGACATTGACCCACGCCGAACACGATCTGGTGGTTGAAACCGTTGTCACCGCCGAAACCGTCCGTCTGGTGCAGGCAGCCAAGGCCGCCGGGGCCGATGCCGCACTGGTGGTCACACCCTATTACAACAAACCCACGCAAGCCGGGCTGATCGCGCATTTCACCGCCGCCGCCGACTGCGGCCTGCCGATTGTGATCTACAACATCCCGCCCCGGTCCGTCGTCGACATGACACCGGCCACCATGGGCGAGTTGGCCAAGCATGAGATGATCATCGGGGTAAAGGACGCCACCGCCGACCTGTCGCGCGTGCCCAAGACCCGGATGACCTGTGGTGCGGATTTCGTGCAATTGTCTGGCGAGGATGCGACCGCGCTGGGGTTCAACGCCCATGGCGGGGTGGGCTGTATCTCGGTCACCGCGAACATTGCGCCTAAGATGATCGCTGAGTTTCAGGAAAGCACGCTGTCAGGTGACTTCGCTGGCGCGCTGACCCAATTGGACCGCCTGATGCCGCTGCATGAAGCCGTGTTCACAGAACCCGGTCTGGTGGGTGCGAAATACGGCATGTCACTGCTGGGGCTGTGCAGTGCCGAGGTGCGCTCTCCCCTCACCGAACTGACGGACGGCACGAAGGAAAAGATCCGCGCGGCCATGGTGCATGCGGGGCTGTTGAACTAGGCGCGCATCCAACCCTCTGCCATGACGACATCCGCGCAGCCGCCAAACTGTGCTGCGCGGGCAAGCTCTTTGTCCAGCGCGGCCAGCCGCCCGGCACCCATTTTCACGCCTTGCTCCGGCCAGAAGGCGCGCACCGACAATGTTGTGCCCTCGCGCTTCATGTCGATGCGCCCGATCATGCGGTCACCTGCGATCACTGGGAAAACGTAGTAACCATACTGGCGCTGCGGCGCAGGCACGAAAATCTCGATCCGGTAGTGAAAACCGAAAAGACGCTCTGCCCGTTTGCGATCACGCAGGGCCGGGTCGAAGGGGGAGAGGATGCGCAAGCGTGGCGTGACCTCCGGCACTGGCCCATCCATCAGGTCGGGCCTCGCATAGGACCGCCGCAGCTTGCCGTCGGCACCCGCAACATCAAGCGCAACAATGCGGCCCTCGGCCAGTGCCGCGCGGCACCATGTCTTGGCCTCTTCCGGCGTGATATGATCCCAGAAGGCGGCCAACTCCCCATGGGTGGCAAAGCCCAGACGGTCCAGCGCGCCGGTGCAGCACCAGTCGATGGTGTCATCAACATGATGCCGCCGGTTCAGA
This sequence comes from Yoonia sp., assembly GCA_020627605.1. Classification (GTDB taxonomy): domain Bacteria; phylum Pseudomonadota; class Alphaproteobacteria; order Rhodobacterales; family Rhodobacteraceae; genus Yoonia. The sequence goes on along the minus strand of JAHDGO010000085.1, from coordinate 6,211 downwards.
TGCTCTGCCGGGATCACCCGCTCTGTCAGGTCATAAACCTTGGTAAAGCCATCGCGGCGCACGACCGACAACTGGCCGGACCGCCAGAGGTATTCCAGCGCAGTCTTCGACGGATGCCAGTCCCACCAGCCGCCTGACCCGCGGCTTTCATCCTTGCCCACATCGCCAGAGGTACAGCAGCCATTGTCGGCGATATGGCGCAGCACGTCGTCGATCTTTGCCATGAAATCGCCGCGCCGCCAGTCCTGCCAGCGGCTTTCCATCCGGGTCGCGTCACGGGCAAAGCGCAGGCGCCAATGGGCAAAACTGGCCATCGGGATGGTGGCGGCGTCATGGGTCCAATGCTCAAACAGCTGCCGGTCCCGATGCAGCAGATGCTGCAGCGCCTTGGGGCGGTAGCGCTGCCTGCGCGACCACAGGATCATGTCATGGGCGCGCGCAAAGGTATTGACGCTGTCCAGCTGGACAAAACCCAGATCGTCGATCACGCCTTGCAGATCAGCGCCCTTGCCAGGGCCGGATGGCCGCTCGGCCAGGCCGTGCCGGGCCAGAAAAACGCGGCGGGCGGCGGCGTTGGACAGGACGGGAATGTTCACAAGTCACCGCCCCCCGCTGCAAAATGTGTCAATCACGGGTGATCTTGGATGTCGACCATGGCTGCTGGCAAAAGTCCTGACTTGATTGGCCCGCTTCGCAACAATATCCACCATCCAATGATGCGCGCAAACCGCAGTCTGAGAGGCCGCAAACGGAACGTCATCCCCGAGACTGAGACCATCTTCTGGCCGGTTAAGAAGGTAAGATGCATAGGCATTCATCAGTTTGGGATCACTATGCGGTTTGGATGACATCGCCTATGACTGAGTAGTACGTTACCGTCTTCGTGGAAACAGCCCGTGAAAAAGAAAACCATTCCTGACAAACTGATCCTTGAGATCAAGGGTGTGCACTGTTCAGATATTACTGATTTGGAAGCGACTCGGCGCAACCCGCCTGAAACTTTCAACATGCCATTCAGTTTTGCGATTGGCGAGCAGGGGGCAGATGCTGCGGACAACTACGACATAATCGTCTGCTCACCTGATCGGGTTGTCGAAGTACAGCGCACAGAGGCGCACTACATCGTTTTGCCAATCCTGCTTCCAGATGTGGCTATTGCATGTGTCCGACAGATGGTCGAGCACGCAAACACGCGCGATGATCCCCTTGCGTTTTTGGCCGCAAAACTTGCCTGGGAGTTCGAAGGCTACCGGTAGCTTGGTTCAAAACCTTGCCCCCGACCCGCATCTCACCTATCTCAGCCCGACTATGGCCAAGAAACCCGAAAACAAAAACTACAAAGTCGTCGCCGAAAACCGGCGTGCGCGTTACGACTATGCGATCGAGGATGACATCGAGGTCGGCATCGTTCTTTACGGGTCAGAGGTCAAATCCCTGCGCACCGGCCAGTCGAACATCGCTGACAGCTATGCCTCTGTTGATGATGGAGAGTTGTGGCTGACCAACGCCTATATCGCGCCCTACGAGCAGGCGATGTTCACCCATGAAGACCGGCGCAAGCGTAAATTGCTGGTCAGCAAACGTGAACTTGCCCGCCTGTGGAACGCCACGAAACGCGAAGGCATGACGCTGGTCCCGCTGGTGATGTATTTCAACGACCGTGGTCTGGTGAAGCTCAAGATCGCGACGGCCAAGGGCAAGAAAAACCACGACAAACGGGCGACAGAAGCCAAACGCGACTGGGGTCGGCAGAAACAGCGGCTGTTGCGGCACGGGGAATAGCCGCGCGGGCGGGCGCGCGACCTGCACGCCACCAACGCGGGGTCGCCACCGTCGTCATTGTTGATGCATGGCTGTCATTTGCATCGCAGCAAAGGTCAACCTGCGCGCGCAATCACACCGCAACCATCGCGATTACACACCACCCCCTGCGGTTGAGGTTGACCTTCGTTAACCTTTGGTTAACTTGTTTTAAATAATAACCAACAGTGAGTGACAAACGAATAACTACGTCCTGAAGATCGCTTCGATCAGCATCCTCGCCGCAACGACGGCTACGGGTGTCCTCGCCGAGGGAACAGAAGAAGTAGGTGATGATGTTATTGCCGCGCAGCGTGCCGCCCTGGCGGCCAACACCGATGGGCAAGGCTTTGGCCCGCAGGCACCGCGCGACCTGAACTCTGCCGCGGGGGAAAACCTGCGCAGCTTCAGCGAGGCACCCGCCTATACCGAAATGAACCTCTGCAACATCCATTTCCACGAAGGTGCGGAACACAGCGGTGGCAGTTTCACAACCTTTCTGGGCAATGGCGACGGCAAGGGTTACGGCACCGGTTTTGGCTACGACGGCGAGCTGAGCGATGCGGAACTGGCCCCGATTGATACACCCATCGGCGAAGGTGAGCATGGCCTGCTTGAACCGGGGATGACCATCGAGGTGCATTATGTGCATACGACCGCACAGGTCACGCCGGGGCCGACGCTTGGCTCTTGCCTGTCTGATGCGCTGGCCAACCCGCAGCTGCGCGTTGAAACGCAAGTCATGGTGCTTGTGAATGACGATTCGGCGCTCAGCTTTGTTGATCTGGCATCGGTCGCGCAGGTTGGCGGCTACTGGCAGGCACCGAACCTGCCAAACGACACCGGCGAACCAATCCGCTATGACGGCTCAACAACCGGGCCAAGCTATAACGAGGTGGGCTCACCCCTGCAGGTCAGCTGGTCGGTCCGGCCGGATGTGATCAAGGTCGACATCAACTCTGTCGGCGCTTGGTATGATGACAACATCTTTGATGAGGATCACGCCCACGGCGTCCGCAATCTGGTGACGAACCCGGCATTGCTGTCACCCATCGAATAACGTCAAGAACGATGATGCGCAGGGCGCCACGGTATCGTGGTGCCCTGCGTTTTTTTGCCTGCTGAGTTCTGGCACGCAGAGCCATATGATATCTCTATGCCATCGCTGGTTACTGCTGCGTGCAGACTGACCTAGCGTCATGTATTGCGCCATAAGCGCAACAAAACCTTGTGTCATATGACATCCTGATTAACCTGCGGCCAGCACGGCCAGGGTCCGGCTGATGCCGTCAAAATAATTGGGCCCGCAAGGAAGGGACAAGACGATGGAACAACTGATCATTCAACTGATCTCCGGTGCTGTGGGCGGCAATGTCGCCGGTGGCGTCATGAAAAACCTCTCGCTGGGCACGCTTGGCAACTCGATCGCCGGGATCGTGGGCGGCGGGCTGGGCGGCCAGATCCTGAACGCGGTCACCGGGGCTTCTGCCGGAGGTGGGCTGGATATCGCCAGCATTCTGACACAGGTCGCCGGTGGCGGTGTCGGGGGCGCAGGCGCACTGGCGATCGTGGGTGTCATCAAGAACATGATGGCCAAGTAAGCCTGACCGAATGAAGCAACCTGTGCCGCGTGTCATATCTGACGCACGGCACATGTCGTTTTACGGGCTGTAAGGACAGGTTCTGTACGGGATCTGTACAACGTCTGTACTGCCAAAAGCCGGGCTTTTACTTGTCTTGTGGTCTGTCACAAGTTACCCCTGCGCCCATGCGCAAAGGGTGATGTGATGGTGCACAAGGTGACAGATGATCCCAAAACACTGGTCAGCACAGACTGGCTGGCGACCCACCTCAAAGATCCTGATCTGCGGATCTTTGATGCCTCCTGGTATCTGCCTGACATGGGCCGCGATGCCCAGGCGGAATACGCCGCTGGCCACATCCCCGGCGCGCGTTTCTTTGACATAGACGAGATCAGCGACGCGCGGTCAGAGCTGCCTCATATGGCCCCGCCGGTGGAAAAATTCATGTCCCGGATGCGCGCCATGGGCGTGGGCGACGGCCATCAGGTGGTGGTTTATGACGGCATGGGCATCTTTTCCGCCGCGCGGGTCTGGTGGCTGTTCAAGCTGATGGGACAGCACAAGATTGCTGTGCTGGACGGTGGTTTGCCCAAATGGGTGGCCGATGGTCACGCGCTGACCACCGCCGCCCCGGTCATCCGCGACCGCCATATGACGGTTAAGGTCGAAAGCTGGCGCAGCCGCGACGTGACCGAGGTCGCCCATGCTGCCAAACTTGGCGATCATGCAATCATCGACGCCCGCCCGCCGGGGCGGTTTGCCGGCGAGGCACCAGAGCCACGAGAGGGTATGCGCTCTGGCCATATTCCAGGCTCGCGCAATGTGTTTTACAACGACCTGCTGAACGCTGACGGGACGATGAAATCACCCGATGCCTTGGGCAAAATCTTTCGACAGGCTGGCGTCGATCTGAGCAAGCCTGCCATCACCACCTGCGGGTCGGGCATCACCGCCGCGATCCTGTCTTTGGCCCTTGAACGCATGGGAAAAACCGATCATGCGCTTTACGACGGATCATGGTCCGAATGGGGCATGTATCACGATTTGCCGATTGCAACCGGAGCCTGACAATGCTTGAGAATCTGACTGCCCCCGCCCCTGACAAAATTCTGGCCCTGATGGCCAAATACAAGGCTGATCCACGCAGCGACAAGGTGGATCTGGGCGTTGGCGTCTACAAGGATTCGACCGGCAACACGCCCGTCATGCGCGCCGTCAAAGAGGCAGAGCGGCGCATCCTGAATGATCAGACAAGCAAGGCCTATACCGGCCTGGCCGGTGATCCGGCCTTTGCTGACGCCATGCGCAATCTGGTGCTGGGCGACAGCGTGGCCGCCGAACGTGTAGCCGCCGTGGCCACCCCCGGCGGCACCGGGGCCATCCGGCAGGCGCTGGAACTGATCCGCATCGCCGCACCCAACGCCACCGTCTGGCTGTCCAACCCGACCTGGCCGAACCATCCCTCGATCATCAAATACCTCGGCATGAAAATGGCCGAATATCGCTATTTCGACAGCGCAACGCGAGGTGTGGATTTCAAAGGGCTGCTGGCCGATCTGGAAAACCTCGCCCCCGGTGATGTCGTGCTGCTGCACGGCTGCTGCCACAACCCCACCGGCGCGAACCTGACCTATGAAGAGATGAGCCAGGTCATCAGCCTGTGCCAGAAAAAGCAGGCGGTCCCACTGGTGGACATCGCCTATCAGGGCTTTGGTGACGGGCTGGATGCAGACGCAGTCGCAACCCGACAAATCGCCAGCAGTTTTGAAAACTGCCTGATTGCCGCAAGCTGTTCAAAGAACTTCGGCATCTACCGCGAACGCACCGGCATCCTGATGGCTGTGGCCAAGGACGCCGACCAGCAGGCGCTGGCCCAGCAGAACCTCGCTTTTCTGAACCGGCAGAACTATTCCTTCCCGCCAGATCATGGCGCGCGCGTTGTGACCACCATCCTCAGCGACCCCACCCTGCGCGCCGACTGGGAGGCAGAGCTGGAAGAGACCCGCAACGGCATGCTCGCCCTGCGGCAGCAGTTGGCGGATGAGTTGAAGCGTCTCACAAATTCCGACCGCTTTGACTTTCTGGCGCAGCATCGCGGCATGTTCAGCCGCCTTGGCACCACACCGGAAATGGTTGAAAAGCTGCGTGCCGAGCATGGCATCTACATGGTGGGCGACAGCCGGATGAATATCGCGGGGCTGAATGCAGAGACCGTGCCGATGCTGGCGAAGGCGATTGTCGCGGCAGGGGTTTGATGGGCGGATCGGAGAATCTTGCAGTCAGCGCCTAGCAGGAAAGTCGGGCCGCTTGCGATCTTCTTGCTTGCGATTGCGACATAAAAAGAAAGCGCTTCTGGTGCACCTATGTATTTGATTGCCCACGCGTGCTTTGATTGCAGGAAATCATGGAAGGTGACACCTGACGTGGGAGGGCGGGTGTGTCCTGAATGTAGTAATCAGCTCGCTGTAATGGGTCGTTCTTTCAAAGCACCCAAAAGGACTGATGGCGATCAATGGAAGAAGGTTAAGCGGTTGTGGGACGCGGGCTACCGCTTTGACAGCTATAGAAGCCACGTTGACGCTGAACTGTTTCCTGAAAGGCTTTCCGACGTAGATGACTTCATCTCAGGGAATCCCCGCCATCCTTCGCGAACATACAAGTAAATTCGCGCTCATGCGTTCGAAACGGCCGCAAGGTTCACCAGCCTGTGTCTGACCGGCTAATGGTTTGTTTTTGAAATGCTGCGGGTGCAAAATCACCTTGCCCACCGTCGCGCAATAATCTACCCAGTGCGCGACCCATGACGCAATAATCATACCGCAAGGATC
>JAHDGO010000084.1 GCA_020627605.1 Yoonia sp. | reverse complement strand
TGGCCAAAGTAGGTTTCGTTGACCGTGGCGGGGTGATCCAGAAACAGCGTGGCAACAACCGATGACTTCTGCGGGGTGTGAGTGGTGTCCGACATGGGTGCGTTCCTTTCCTGGGCTTTTGGGAAAGATAGCCATCATCGGATGAAAAGACGTCCCAAATATTCTTGCATGATTGACATATATTGGTACAATATCCCAACTATGTCCCACCAGATCGACAAAATGGACCGCGATATCCTGCGGCTTTTGCAAAGCGATGCCCAGCGCTCGGTCGATGACATCAGCGCGGCGGTACATCTGTCGCGCAATGCCTGTTGGCGGCGGATCAAGGCGCTTGAGGCCGCAGGCATCATCAAGGGCCGGGTGGCGCTGGTCGATGCCCCTGCCGTGGGCTTGCCGCTGACCGCCATGGTGTTGATCAAGACAAACGCCCATGACGCCGACTGGCTGAAAAAGTTTCAGGCCGCCCTGCAGGCCTTTCCTGAAATCGTCGGGGCCTACCGCATGACCGGAGAGCTGGATTACGTCCTGCGGGTGCGGGTCGCCGATGTGCCCGCCTATGACGCCTTTTACAAACGGCTGACTTCACGGATTTCTGTCTCGGATATCTCGGCCAGTTTCGTTATGGAGGAGATCAAGGAAACAACCGCGGTGCCCCTATGACCGAGACACGAGACGAGATCGCCACCTCTGCCGAGGTGCTGGAAAACGCGGCCATGCCCCGGACGCGCGAGGTGCATACCGACCCCAATGCGCCCTGCGTGTCCGAAAGTGACCTGCCACAGGCCCTGCATGAACCAGCCAACAAGAAAAGCCCGGCGCAATGGGCTTACGAGCGGATCATCCTCTATATCCAGAACTTCGAAAAGCAGCTTGATAACGATCATGAGGTGGGCCTTGGCCTTGCCGGGGGAAACACCGGCGTGATCCGGATCGAAGGACTGGGCTATTACGATCCCGATATCATCACCTACTACGGCACCAACGAGGCGGGGGCGAAAACCCAGCTGATCCAGCATGTCAGCCAGCTGAATGTCAGCCTGATCGCCAGCCCCAAACACATCGACCAGCCCGAACCCAAGCGGATCGGCTTCCGGCTGGCCACCGCACTTGACCGCGACGCAGATGTGACCACCTGACCGGGTGACAGCCCCGCGTGAATCGTCTATGCGATTGCGAAACGACAGATCAAAGGACACTCCCATGGCTGAGCACAAGCAAGGTGAAATGGACATCACCACACAAGAGAAGACCTTCGAGGGCTTCATGAACATGACGACGAAAACCACAATCGGCATCGTCGTCTTCCTGATCTTTCTTGCACTGATCGCCGCGTAAAAACCGTGCAACGTCGCCATTTTCTGATCGGCCTGCCACTGGCCCTGTCGGCCTGTTCAGCAGAAGAGGTCTGGGCACCGGATGACGTGGTCGCCCGCGCGGTTCATGTAGAGCCGGGACCGAAGTATCTGACGCTTTATACCGTCAAGAATGTCGGGTCGGACAATGGCGCGCATACCGGGCTTTTGATCAACGCCAGCCAACGTGTGATCTTTGACCCCGCCGGATCATTCCGTCAGGACGTGATGCCGGAACGCAATGATGTGCTGTTCGGTGTGACCCCCCGGCTGGAAGAGTTCTATGCCAGCTTTCATGCCCGCGTGACCTATTATGTCACGGCACAGACGGTCGCAGTGGCACCAGAGGTGGCGGAACGCGCCCTGAACCTTGCCTTGCAGGCAGGGCCGGTGCCGCAGGCGATGTGCGCCCGCTCAACCTCGCGGATCTTGCGTCAGTTGCCGGGCTTCGAAAATATCCGTCAGACGTGGAGCCCGAACCGCATCGAGGAAGACTTTGCAGTACTTCCCGGCGTCCAGACCCGCGAATACCGCGAGAATGACGCCGCCGACAAATCCGTCGCCGCCGCCGAAATCGAGGCCGCCCTCAGAGCAGGGCAGTAACCCAAAGCCCACCGTAGAATGTCACGACACCGGCACCCACGCCCCACAGGACGTGGCGGGTGTAGTATCCGACAATCACCGTCGCCGCAGCCGCCAGCAGGCGCACCGGATCAGGCTGCCCGCCCGTCGCCGCAGGCCAAAGCGCCAAAGGCGCGACCATACCGGGCAAAACCGCAACCGGGGTAAAGCGCAGCAACCGCAGGATGAACGGCGGCATCGGCCGGTCACCAATCAGTCCGAGAAAGGAAAAACGGATCAGAAAGGTGCCAACCCCCATGATCGCGATGATCAGCCAGATCTCGGCTGTTGTGTAGCTCATGACCCGCGCCTTTCCATCCAGATTTCCACCAGCGCCCCGGTGAGCATCGCGGCCCCTGCCGCAATCAACAGGCCCGTGCCAGAGGGCATCCACGCCAGCGCGAGCGCCACGCAGATCGACATGGCCGCCGCCGCGATATGGGCGGGCGATTTCATCATCGGCGCGACCATGGCCAGAAACATGATCGGCATGATGAAGTCGAGCGACCAGGCCTCTGGCACGGCCTGCCCGGCCAGAATGCCCACCAGCGTCATCGCCATCCAGACAGGCGTGATCGGGGTGGCGACACCCAGGAAATAGGCCACCCGCGCCGGAACGGACATGCCGGGGTCTTTCTCATATCTGGCGACAGAAACGACATAGGTCTGATCGAAATTCATGTAAGCGATCAGCGCCCGCTGCCACAGCGGCGCGGCCCCCAGATAGGGCACAAGTGAGGCCGAATACATCGCCATGCGCAGGTTCACCGCCAGTGCCGCAAGCAGGACAAAGGCGATACCCGCGTTTTCAACCATCAACTGGATGGCCGCGAATTGCGCCGCACCTGCGATCACCAGCATGCTGAACCCCATGGCCTGCGCCAGTGTCAGCCCGGCATCCGTCGCCACAACCCCGAACAAAAGCGAGAATGGGGCCGCCACAAAAACAAAGGGCGCGCCATCGCGAAACCCTGCCAGAAAGGCGGATCGCGTGGCGGTTTTCGCGGTAGAAGTCATCGGACCTTTGCCCTAGTTTGAGGCCGTTGGAAACAGCCTTAACCGGGCGATGAGGGAAAGACAAATGGCGCGCATCGACGACACCTCCGGCCTGTTGATCGCACCCGATCCATCAGCCCCGCGCCTGACGCGCCCGGTGACCGGCACCGATCACACCGGGGCCGAGGTCGCGCTCAATGTGGTCGAGGAACGCCCGCTGACGATCTTTCTGAACGCGCAGGAAATCGTCACCGCGATGACGATCGGTGACTATCCGCATTATCTCGCGCTGGGGTTCCTGCGCAATCAGGGCATGCTGCTGCCTGACGACCGGATCACCGGCATCGACTACGATGAAGAGCTTGAGACTGTCGTCGTGCGCACCGCCCGGCAAACCTCGCACGAAGAGAAGCTGCAGAAAAAGACCCGCACCAGCGGCTGCGCGGTGGGCACCGTATTCGGCGACATGATGGCAGGTCTGGAGGGGATCACCCTGCCTGCGACCCCGGTCCGCACATCGGATCTTTACGCACTTGCGGCGACCATCAACCGGCTGCCATCGCTCTATCTGACCGCAGGGGCGATCCACGGCACGGTCCTGTGCCAGGGCGACAGGCCATTGGTCTATATGGAGGACGTGGGCCGTCACAACGCCGTCGACAAAATCGCAGGCTGGATGCTGTCCGGAGGTGTCGGCGCAGAGGACAAACTGCTTTATACCACCGGGCGGCTTACGTCCGAGATGGTGATCAAGACCGCGCTGATGGGCATTCCGGTGCTTGCCTCCCGCTCAGGCTTTACCGCATGGGGGGTGGAGATTGCACAGCAGGTCGGGCTGACGCTGATCGGGCGGATGAAGGGCCAGCGCTTTGTCTGTCTTTCCGGTCAGGACAGGCTGATCCGCGATGCCGATCCCGCCACGGTGGCCGATGAACCGGCAAAGGCCGGACGCAAGGGGGCGGCGTGACCTCATCATCATCTTGCCCTGCAAACGCCCGCCGGAGGCTCCGGCGCTTGCAATCAGGACCAGCCTTGCAATGAAACAGCCCCTTGGCGTCATACTGGCAGGTGGTCAGGCGACCCGCATGGGCGGCGGTGACAAGGGGCTCTTGCCGCTTGGTGACAGCACGATCCTTGGCCATGTGATGGCCCGGCTGGAACCGCAGGTGGCTGGTCTGGCGCTGAATGCCAATGGCGATGCGACCCGCTTTGCCAGTCTTGGACTGCCAGTGCTGCCTGACAGCGTGTCGGGGTTCGCCGGGCCGCTCTCTGGTGTCCTTGCTGGCCTCGACTGGGCGGCAGAGGAAGGGGCCGACCACATTGTCACCGCCGCTGCTGACACGCCCTTCTTTCCTTGCGATCTGGTCCCGCAGTTGATGCTGGCGGCCGAAGGCACGGCCCACGGTCTTGCGCTTGCCGCCTCGCCCGGCGGGCGGCAGCCGACCTTCGGCCTTTGGCCCACCGCCCTCCGCGATGACCTGCGCGCCGCCTTGCTGGGTGGGTTACGCAAGGTCGTCCTTTGGACCAGCCAGCATGATGCTGGCACTGCCGCGTTTCCCGACGATGCGGCTTTCTTCAACGTCAATACGCCCGATGATCTGGCGTCAGCAAGGGCGATGCTATGAGGCTTTTTGGCATCGTGGGTTACAAGAACGCTGGCAAGACCGGCCTGATGGAGCGGCTTGTGGCCGAGATCAGTGGACGCGGCTTCACAGTCTCGACCCTGAAACACGCCCACCATCGGTTTGACGTCGATCATCCCGGCAAGGACAGCTATCGCCACCGCGCGGCAGGGGCGCATCAGGTGCTGTTGTCGTCGCGCAACCGCTGGGCGCTGATGACAGAGTTGCAGGGACAGGACGAGGCGACACTGGACCAGTTGCTGGCCCGCCTTACCCCTGTCGATCTGGTCCTGATCGAAGGCTACAAACGTGATGCGCACCCCAAGGTAGAGGCGTTCCGCGCCGAAACCGGCAACCCCCTGATCGCCCGTGACGACCCCACGGTCCGCGCGGTGGCAAGCGACAGCCCCGTCGACATCGATCGCCCCGTCTTCGACCTGAACGACACCACGGCCATCGCCGATTTCATCCTGACAGAGGTGGGGTTGTGAGGTTCGACAGCGTCCTGATGGTGGATTGGTCCGGCGGCAATGATCGCGGGCCAACACCCGTCAAAGACGCGATCTGGGCGTGTGTGGCCACGGACGGCAAGGCGCAGGACCCTGTCTATCTGCGCAACCGTCAGGTGGCAGAGGTCTGGATCATCGACATGCTGACCACATTGCGCGCAGCCGGCCAGCGCGTTTTGGTGGGCTTTGATCTGTGTTTTGCCTACCCCGACGGCTTTGCCACGCAGCTGATCGGGTCAGAGGATACGCTGGCCCTCTGGGACTGGTTTGCAGAGCGGGTGAAGGACAGCCCGACAGAGAATAACCGCTTTGATCTGGCAGGGCAGATCAATGCCCGCTTTCCCGGTGTGGGCCCCTTCTGGTTCAACGGTCTGAAACGCGACATCCCTGATTTGCCGCGCAAGGGCACCGCGCGCGCTGACCATGGTCTGCCGGAAAAGCGCGCTGCCGATCTCGCGATCCCCGGCAGTTTCTCACCCTGGCAACTGGCCGGGGCCGGTGCTGTGGGTGGTCAGGTGATCATGGGTCTGCCAGTCCTGTCGCGGCTGCGGAAACACTTCGGGGGTGATCTGTCCGTCTGGCCGTTTGAGGCGGCAGAGACACCCATTGTGCTGGCAGAGACCTATTTTTCGCTGATCCCCGATCTGGTGCAGGCGCATCCGCACCCCGTCCGCGATGCCGCGCAGGTCACGCTTTATGCCAGCGGATTCTCCAACATGACGGCAGAGGTTCTGTCCCGGCTGATGGATGTCACCGCCACGCCGGAAGGCTGGGTGCTGGGCGCGGGCGAGGCCGCCGCGCTGCGTCAGGCCCTTGCACCTGCCCCGCCGCCACTGACCAATGATTGCTTCGCCATGCCGCAGGGGGCCTATTGGACCCCCGTCGATGATGCGCTGGCACATTTGCAGGCGCATCTTGGGCCGGTCGTGGCGACCGATCCATCCACATTGGCTGCGGCCAGCGGCCGGTTTCTGGCAGCAGATGTCACCGCAGCGCGCAGCCATCCCCCCGCGCCCAATGCGGCAGTTGACGGCTATGGCTTTGCCGGACCTGCCGGTGAGGAGGTGAATAACCTGCCACTGGTCGCCGGACGCGGAGCGGCGGGGGTACCTTACCCGCATCCCGTCCCCTCGGGCCATGCGATCCGCATCCTGACCGGGGCCAATCTGCCGAAGGGCGTCGACACGGTTGTCCTGCAAGAGGATACATCTGTCACCGACCACAGCGTCAGCTTCCACGGCCCGCTGAAACGCGGGGCCAACGCGCGCAACGCGGGCGAGGATATGACGGCCGGGCAGACGATTCTGTCAGCCGGGCGGCGGATCACCCCCGGTGATATCGGCATGCTGGCGGCTGCCGGGATCGGCACTGTTCCGACCTATCAGCCCCTGCGTGTCGGCATCCTGTCCACGGGGGATGAACTGGTGCCAGCGGGGCAGCCCGCAAGCGCGGGTCAGATCTATGACGCCAACCGCCCGATGCTGGCGGCGCTGGTTGCGGGCTGGCAGCACCAGATCATCGACCTTGGCCGCGCAGCTGACGACCGCGACAAACTCCGCGCCATGCTGGATGATGCCGCAACGCGCTGCGATGCAATCCTGACCTCTGGCGGGGCTTCTGCCGGGGCAGAGGATCACGTATCGGCCCTGCTTGCGGGGACGGGATCATTTGCGCTCTGGCGGATTGCCATGAAACCCGGACGACCACTGGCCATGGGGCTGTGGCGGGACGTGCCGGTCTTTGGCCTGCCCGGCAATCCGGTGGCGGCCATGGTCTGCGCGCTGATCTTTGCGCAGCCTGCCTTGCGGGTGATGGCAGGTGGCGCATGGCAACGCCCTGCACCGGTGATGGTGCCAGCAGGCTTTACCAAGACCAAAAAGGCAGGGCGGCGCGAGTATCTGCGCGCCAGATTGACCAATAATGTGGCGGAAATTTTTCCATCAGAAGGATCAGGGCGGGTTTCCGGCCTCAGCTGGGCCACAGGACTTGTCGAACTGGGTGATCCGGCGCTAAGCGTGCAGCCCGGCGACCTCGTCCCCTATTACCCATTCAGCAGCTTCGATACGTGAAAATTTCAGTCGGCATACCCCACTCTGACAAAGCCGAAGTCGCCGCCCTTTATTGGGAGGCGTTTGGCCCCAAGCTCGGCTTTTCGCTGGGGCCCAAGTATCAGGCCCTGCGGTTCATCGGCGATGTGCTGCGGCCAGATCACGGGATTTGCGCCCATGATGATGACGGGCGGTTGCTGGGCATTGCCGGGTTCAAAACGTCAGAGGCCGCATTGGTCGGCGGCGGCTTTTCTGACCTGCGCCGGGTCTATGGCTGGACCAGTGCGGCTGTGCGGATCAGCCTGTTGTCGGCGCTGGAACGCGACACTGAAAACCGCAGGTTTCTGATGGACGGGCTTTTTGTGGCACCAGAGGCCCGCGGCAAGGGCGTTGGCACTGCCCTGCTGGATGCGATCTGTGACGAGGCGAAACGGCGCGGCTATGACGAGGTGCGCCTTGACGTGATCGACACCAACACCCGTGCCAAGGCACTTTACAAGCGCGAGGGGTTTCGCGAAGTCAAAACACGTTCCATCGGCTGGCTGCGCATCTTTTTCGGCTTTCGCGCCGCCACCACCATGGTGCGCAGCGTCTATCCCGATCCGATCAGCGCG
>JAHDGO010000083.1 GCA_020627605.1 Yoonia sp. | reverse complement strand
ATCAGGAAACATTCGATCAGGCTGGCTGCCAGCACGACGATCACCGTGAACGGAATGTCAGAGATCAGATCACCAAAGCGCCCGCCGATGACCACAAGCCCGAAAAACGCAATGATTGTCGTCAGCGTGGCGGAAAACACCGGGCTAAACATGCGTTTGGCGGCGTTTTCGGCGGCGGTCGTCGGGTCTTCACCCAATTGCCTGACGCGAAAATCGGCGTGTTCGCCCACCACAATGGCGTCATCCACGACAATGCCCAGCGTAATGATCAAGGCAAAGAGCGAGATCATGTTGATCGTGATCCCGACTGCATACATCAGCGCCACTGCTGCGAGCATCGCCACCGGAATACCAAACGCGACCCAGAAGGCCGTGCGCGCGTTCAGGAACAAAAATAGCAGTGCAACCACCAGAAACAGCCCCGTCGCACCGTTTTCCAGCAGGATATTCAGACGGCCCGTGATCAGTTCTGCGCGGCCATTTGTCAGCTCTATCGAGACCCCGTTGGGCAGCGAGGCTTTCAGCTCTTCGGCGACCTCTTCGACGGTGGCCTGCATGCCGATGGCGTCACCCTGGGCGCTGCGGTTGACCCGCAGCTTGATCGCCGGATCGTCACCGACGAAATAGGCGCGTTCGCGGTCAGTGCCTTCGACACGCACCTCGGCCACATCGGCAATCGTCAGCTTGGACCCGTCAGGGTTGGACCGCAGGATGATGGCGCCGATATCCTCGGCACTGCGTTTGGCAACACCAGTGCGCACCCGCGCGTTGCCCGACACATCACCAGCCGGATCGGCCTCTGACTCTTCAGCGATGCGGGCGGCGATGTCAGACAGGCCGATATCATACTGGATCAGTGCGAGCGACGGCACCTCGACGATGGTTGATGGGGCGGCAACGCCTTGCACGATCACCTGCGTGACGCCTTCAGCGAACAGCCGGGTCGCCAGTTCATCGGCAAAGCGGCCAAGTTGATCAACGCTGACAGGGCCGGTGATCACAACATCGGTCACCCGGTCTGACCAGCCGCCGCGCCGCACATTTGCGTCTTCGGCATCCGCTGGCAGATTCGTGGTGCTGTCGACGGCCAGTTGCACATCTTCGGCAGCCCGGTCGATGTCATAGCCCGGTTCAAACTCCAGCCGGATCGAGGCGCTGCCTTCGCGCGAAGTGGCGGACGACGCCGTCACGCCTTCAACCCCCAGCAGGACAGGCTCCAACACCTGCACGATGGCGGCATCGACATCCTCTGCCCCCGCGCCGTCCCAGCCGACCGACACGGTCAGATCATCGACGACGACATCGGGAAAGAACTGCGCCCGCATGTTGGGAAAGGCAAACAGCCCTGCCGTCAGCATCAGCACCAACAGCAGGTTTGCCGCCGTCCGGTGCCGCGTGAAATAGGACAGGATACCCCCTGCCCCGGCGTTCAGTCTGTCACCACCCGTCGCCATCAGCTGCCCATCCTGCTTTCCAGCCGGGTGATCACATCCGACGACACTTCATCCTGTTCCAA
This sequence comes from Yoonia sp., assembly GCA_020627605.1. Classification (GTDB taxonomy): domain Bacteria; phylum Pseudomonadota; class Alphaproteobacteria; order Rhodobacterales; family Rhodobacteraceae; genus Yoonia. The sequence goes on along the minus strand of JAHDGO010000083.1, from coordinate 6,336 downwards.
CTGGCTGATGATCCGCGCCTTCACGTCGTCGGGCATCCGGCCTTCGGTGACGAAAGCAATCAGCTTTGCCCGACGCTCATCGTCAAGGGCGATCATTTCCGGTGCGGCTGGCGGCTCTGGCCCGTCGGGGCCAATCGGGTTGACCTTGATCCCCGCCCCCAGCAAGGGCGAGCGTTCGGCGACAATGCTGCGCCCTGCAATATCGCCAACCGCGATGATCACATCATCACCCTGACGGCGCAGCAGATCGACATTGGCCAGTTCCAGCCGGTCCTCTGCGGCGACCACCAGGACCGTTTCATCGGCAGCCACAGCAGTCGCCGGCACCAGCGCCACGCCATTCAAAGCGGGTTCCTCAATCCTGACAGTCACGAAGTCACCGGGGCGGAACCCGCGCGCATCGACCAGCCGGGCAAACAGCAAACGGCCTGACTGCCCGTCGCCCACCGTGGCACCTTCACGCGTGATCTGGCCCGTGGCCTGCAGGCTGACCCCTGCGGCATCGAGCGTGACCGTCACTGGTGCCTTCATCAGAGCGCCCGCCTCATCCAGAAGTCGGGCGTATTGCGAGGTGGAAACGCGGAATGATACCTCAAGCAAGGTCGGGTCAACCAGTTGCGCAAAGCGTTCATTGGCTGTCACCCGGCCGCCGGGGCTGATGGTGACATCGGCCAATGTGCCGTCAAAGCTGGCGTAGATCTCTGTTTCCGACAGGTTCCGCTCTGCCTCTGCCACGCCGATATCGGCGCGGGCCAGACGGGTGGTAGCCTGATCGATACGGGCCTGCGCGCTTGCCTCACTTTGCCTGCGGGTCAGAACAGCGGCCTGCGCGGATGATGCGGCAAGCTCTGCCGCCTCGACGGCGGCAGTTGTGCCGACACCGCGGGTTTCCAGATCACGGGCGCGGGTCAGGGCCTGCTCGCGCAGGGTTGCCTGCGCGCGGGCCGCGGCCAGTTCATCGGCGGCGAGGGTCAATGCACGTTCCGCGTCGCGCAGTTCGGCCTGCGCATCCTGCAAATCGGCGCGCACACGGTCGAGCGCCGCCTGTGCCTCCACCGGGTCAATCCGCAATAACAGCTGCCCCTCTGCCACGCTGCCGCCTTCAACCAGATCATCGCTGACGTCGATCACGGTGCCACCTGTGGCGCTGCGCAGGTCCAGCGTGCGCTGGCTGCGCAATTCGCCAAAGACGGTCAGTTGCGGGGAGATGGTCTGCGGTTCCAGCGTCAGCACATTGACCGCCAGAACACGTTCACGCTGCGGGAAACTGCGTGGTTCCTCGTTCATGCGGGCCGCGACCGCGCCGCGCACCATATTGCCCGCCCAAGCGATCAGTGCGACCGTCACTGCAAGCAAGAAAACCCCTGTCAGGCTTCGCCTTAGAAAGCGCATATCATTCTCCCCTGATATGGGATGGAGTTAGGCGTGAAGCCGCCGCTTTCCAGTCAAACGCGCGAATGCGTCATTTCCGGCGGAGGTTTTCGTCCAATCGGGGCAGGATCTCGATGAAATTGCATGGCCGGTGCCTGAAATCGAGCTGTTTGCACAAGATTTCATCCCAGGCGTCCTTGCAGGCCCCGGGAGAGCCGGGGAGCGCGAACAGGTATGTGCCATTGGCGACACCGCCCGTCGCCCGGCTTTGCACCGCACTCGTACCGATCTTTTGCATGCTGACGATGGTAAAGACCGTGCCGAAGGCGTCGATCTCTTTCTCGTAAACATCGCGATGCGCCTCAACCGTCACATCACGGCCCGTTAGCCCAGTGCCGCCGGTACTGATGACGACATCGACGGCCTCATCGGCACACCATGCGCGCAGTTGCGCTGCGATCCGGTCGCGTTCATCGGGGATAATCTTGCGGTCAGCGATTTGATGCCCTGCCGCAGTGATCCGGTCTATCAAGGTTTGGCCGGACTTGTCATCTTCCATTGTGCGGGTGTCGCTGACCGTCAGGACGGCGATACGGATCGGGACAAAATCCAGCGTTTCGTCAATGCGGCTCATGCTTTCAGCCTTGCGTTCAAATCCAGAAGATCGGCCCATGCTTCGCGTTTCGCAATCGGATTGCGCAAAAGATAGGCGGGGTGGAACATCGGCAGGCAAGGTTTGCCCAAGACCTCGACCCACTGGCCCCGCAATCGCGTGATGCCGGCGCGTCCGAGCAGCGCCTGACAAGGTGTGTTGCCCATCACCACCACCAGATCGGGATCAGCCAGCGCGATGTGGCGCCGCAGGAAAGGCAGCATCATGGCGATTTCTTCGGCGTCCGGTGTCCGGTTCGACGGTGGCCGCCAAGGCAGCACATTGGTAATGTAGACCGCCCGTGCGGGGTCTTCATGGGCGCGGCCAAGGTCGATTGCGGCCAGCATCCGGTCCAAAAGCTGGCCAGCGCGGCCCACAAAGGGTTTTCCCGCGCGATCCTCTTCCCGGCCCGGCGCCTCGCCCACGATCATCACGCGGGCGGCGGGGTTGCCGTCGGAAAAGACAAAACTGCGCGCGCCCTTTTTCAACTCGCAATGGTCATAGGCCTGCATTGCTGCGGCCAGAGCAGGCAAATCACCGGCGCTCTCTGCTGCACGTGTGGCATCACCCACGGCATCGGTCTCAACCGGAACGGGGAGCGTTGGGGACGGGGCGTTGGCCGGGGCGGCGACCTTGGGCGCGGGCTTAACCGTTTCCAGTGCATAGCGGTCCAGCGGCGCATCCAAAATCGCCTCGGTCGCGCCAAGCTCCACCTGCCATTCCAGCAACGCGCGATCACGCCAGTATGTTTGCGCCGAATCCATGCACGCAGGCTATGCCGGATTGCAACGGATGTGCAGTGCCTCTTGCCATTGAAGCGGGCCCGCCACCTGCCTATAAGACGCCAAATGCAACTAAGAGGCCCCGCATGACATTCCGGCACAGGCATCTTCTGGGGATCGAGACGTTGCATCCGACAGAGATCACGACGCTTCTGGACCTTGCCGACAGCTATGCCGACCATAACCGCAAGGGCATCGCGCACCGTGACGTGCTGGCCGGGCTGACACAGATCAACATGTTCTTTGAAAACTCGACCCGCACGCAGGCGAGCTTCGAACTGGCAGGCAAGCGGTTAGGGGCAGACGTGATGAACATGGGGATGCAGGCCTCGTCCATCAAAAAGGGCGAGACGCTGATCGACACGGCGCTGACACTGAACGCAATGCGCCCTGATCTGCTGGTGGTTAGGCACCCGCATTCCGGTGCGGTTGATCTGCTGTCGCAAAAGGTGAATTGCGCCGTGCTGAACGCTGGTGACGGCAAACATGAACACCCCACGCAGGCGCTGCTGGATGCGCTGACGATCCGGCGTGCGAAGGGACGGTTGCACCGGCTGTCAATCGCCATTTGCGGCGACATCGCGCACAGCCGTGTGGCCCGGTCCAACATCATGCTGCTGGGCAAGATGGAAAACCGCATCCGCCTGATTGGCCCGCCGACGCTGATGCCCTCCGGCATTGCCGATTTCGGGGTTGAGGTGTTCGAGGATATGGAAAGGGGCCTCAAAGACGTCGACGTGGTGATGATGCTGCGCCTTCAGAAAGAGCGTATGGACGGCGGCTTCATCCCGTCAGAACGGGAGTATTTCCACCGCTACGGACTGGATGCCGCCAAACTGGCCCATGCCAAGACAGACGCCATCGTCATGCACCCGGGCCCGATGAACCGGGGCGTCGAAATCGACGGGAATATCGCAGATGACATCAACCGCTCTGTCATTCAGGAACAGGTCGAAATGGGCGTCGCGGTCCGTATGGCCGCAATGGACCTGCTGGCGCAAAACCAGCGCAGCGCCCGTGGCCCGCAAGAGGTGATGGTGTGAGCGAGACTTTCCAGATCAGCCCGACAGAACACGGTGTCATTCGCCTGTTCACCGTCAACCTGCCCGCCGACCAGATGGCCGGGTTCACCGAGACCGATCCGGCGCAAGCTGGCGCGGCACCTGTGCAAAAGGCGCTGGGTGTGGATCATCTGGATACTGACTTTGTCGAGCTGTTCCCCGTCAGCAATCTCAGCGGACTGGGGCTTGCAGGCTACCTGACAGAGGGGCTGGGCGTGGCAGAGGCGGATGTCAGGCCCGATGCCTCCAGACTGAACAGCCTCTCAGGGCATGTGCTGGTGGTACTGTCGCAGGCCTTTGGCGGGCAGGCAGCCACGCTGTCGCCGACAGCGCCCCTGAAATGGATCGGCACCTATACAGAGGAAGGGGCCAGCATCAGGTTTGAACCCCTGCCAAGCGACAGCGCCAAGGGCACGATTGCTGCGCCGCCGGGCAAACCAGCCAAATCAGATGCGCGCGTCGGCGGCATGATCGCGATGTATGCGCTGATCGCCATGTTTGCGCTGGTGGCACTGATCATCTGGGTGGCTGGCTGAATGGGACAATCACACGTGACGACTTTCTTCGCCAATGCCCGCCTGATCGACCCTGTCGCCCTGACGGACGGTCCTGGCGCGCTGCTGGTAGTGGACGGGCTGATCAAAGAGGTCTTTGATGGTCCGGCAGAGGCCCCCAAGGATGCCAATGTTGTCGATTGCGGCGGCATGTGTCTGGCACCGGGGTTGATCGATATCGGGGTCAAGGTTTCCGAACCCGGCGAACGGCACAAGGAAAGTTTCCGCTCTGCCGGACGGGCGGCAGCGGCGGGCGGTGTCACCACCATGGTGACGCGCCCCGACACATTGCCCGCCATCGATACGCCGGAAACGCTGGAATTCGTCGAACGCCGCGCGCAGGAAGACGCCCCGGTGCATGTGCTGCCCATGGCCGCACTGACCAAGGGCCGGCAAGGCCGCGAAATGACAGAGATCGGGTTCCTGCAGGATGCCGGTGCTGTGGCCTTCACCGACTGTGACCGTGTCGTCAGCAACACCAAGGTGTTTTCCCGTGCGCTGACCTATGCCCGCGCGCTGGACGCGCTGGTGATCGGCCATGTGCAAGAGCCCATCCTGTCCGAAGGTGCCGCCGTCACATCCGGCAAATTTGCCTCACTGCGCGGGCTGCCCGGTGTCAGCCCGATGGCTGAACGCATGGGGCTGGACCGTGATATCAGCCTGCTGGAGATGACCGGCGCGCGCTATCACGTCGACCAGATCACCACCGCCCGCGCCCTGCCCGCACTGGAACGGGCCAAACGCAACGGGCTGCAGATCACGGCGGGGATCGGTGTCCACCATCTGACCCTGAACGAGATGGACGTCGCCGACTACCGCACCTTCTTCAAGCTCAAGCCACCCCTGCGCAGCGAGGATGACCGCATGGCCGTCGTACAGGCGCTGGCCGAGGGTCTGATCGATGTCATTTCCTCCATGCACACCCCGCAGGACGAAGAAAGCAAACGCCTTCCCTACGAGGAAGCCGCCAGCGGTGCGGTCGGGCTGGAAACGCTGCTGCCTGCGGCCCTGCGTCTTTATCATGCGGATATGATCGACCTGCCGCGGCTGCTGCGCGCCATGACGTTGAACCCGGCGCGCATTCTGGGCCTGGCTGCCGGGCGGCTGCTGCCGGATGCCCCGGCGGACCTGATCCTGTTTGATCCTGACGCACCGTTTCAGCTGGACCGGGCCACACTTCTGTCGAAATCAAAGAATACGCCCTTTGACGGGGCCCGGATGCAAGGCAAGGTCCTTGGCACATGGGTGAACGGCACCCGGATCTGGGAGGGCGCGTAATGCCGCCAATCGAAAGCACGACCGCAGTTCTGACCCTCTGGGGGGTGATCGGCTATCTTCTGGGGTCGATCCCCAGCGGCATCATCCTTGCGCGGGTCATGAACCTCGGCAATCTGCGCGAGATCGGATCTGGCAACATCGGGGCCACCAATGTGCTGCGCACCGGCAACAAGAAGGCGGCGGCGCTGACGCTGCTCTTTGACGCGCTGAAAGGCGCCGTTGTCGTGATCCTGGCGCGGATATTCGCGGGCGAGGACGCCGCCCAGCTTGGCGCGCTGATGGCCTTCCTCGGGCATTGCTTTCCGGTCTGGCTGAAGTTTCGCGGCGGCAAGGGTGTTGCGACCTACTTTGGCATTCTCTTCGCGATCGCATGGCCCGTCGGTCTTTTTGCCGGTGCAGTCTGGTTGGGCACGGCCGCACTCTTCCGCTATTCCTCACTGGCCGCGCTGATGGCCGCAGGCTGGACGCCGGTCTTTGTCGGCTTCACCGACCGCGGCTGGATGTTTGTGCTGACGGCTGTACTTTGCATCGCAGTCTATATCCGCCACACCGGGAATATCCTGCGGCTGCGCAAGGGCGCAGAAAGCAAGATCGGGGCGAAGTCCGAAAACACCGGCAGCTGACCATTGGCAGCACCG
>JAHDGO010000082.1 GCA_020627605.1 Yoonia sp. | reverse complement strand
GCGACAATTTCTATACAGTCGTCAAGAAAAACTTGACATATGTATAAAGAATTTGGACAACTGGAAAAAATTACGCAGTGGTAGGCACCGGTTCACACCGGAGAGGAGGCGCAGCCGCTGTAAGGGAGGAAAACATGATGAACCTGACCGACAAAACTGTCGTTGTCACAGGTGCGGCCCGTGGCATCGGGCACGCAACAGTGACGGCCTTCGCGCAAGCTGGCGCAAAAGTGATCGCAACCGACATTCTGCAAGATGAACTGATGACGCTTGTCGATTCGCTGTCCAAAGCGGGGCATCGCGTCACCGGGCTGAAACACGACGTATCCAATCCCGATGACTGGACCGCAGTCATGGCGGCCGCTGCTGCGGAAGGCGGGCTGGATGTCATGGTCAACAATGCCGGTATTGCCATCCTGGGCGACATCGAAACCACCACGGTCGACGACTGGACGAAAATTCACGAGGTCAATATTGTCGGTGTCTTTCTCGGGACCCAGAACGCGATTGCCGCAATGAAGGAAAGTGGCGGATCGATCGTCAACATTTCGTCCATCGCTGGCGAGGTCGCCGAGCTGCATTTCGCGGCTTACAACGCATCAAAAGGTGCGGTGAAGCTGCTGACCAAAAACGCGGCGGCCCATTGCGCCAAGGCGGGCTATCCGATCCGCATCAATTCTGTGCATCCGGGGTATACCGAAACGCCGCTGGTGGCAGGTGCGCTGTCCAGCGTGCCCGCCGAGGTGGCCGAGGCGCTTGTGGCCGATACGATCTCTCGGATCCCGATGGCGCGTTTTGCCCAGCCCGCTGAAATCGCCGGACCAATCCTGTTCATGGCCAGTGACGCTGCCAGCTATATCACCGGCAGCGCGTTGGTCGTCGACGGTGGGTACACCGCTGTTTAGCGCGCTGCTGCGGCGTTTTCGGCGCCAGAGCACCCGCGAGCCTCTTCCCATTCCATCCCCTGATCCATCCCTCGAAAGGACCCCAACCATGTCTGATAAGAAACCTGTCATCGTTTATGGCGCATCCGGTTACACCGGCCGCCTTGTTTGCGAATACCTGCGCGAATACGGCGTGCCCTTCATCGCTGCGGGGCGCGACGCCGCCCGCGTGCAAGAGGTCATGGACAAGCTGCCCGGCATCGAAACAGCCGACTACGAGGTTGCCGAGGTCGCCCATGAGGTCGGCGCCCTGACAGAGCTGTTCAAGGGCGCAAAGGTCGTCTGCAACATGGTCGGCCCTTTCATGCATTATGGCAACGAGGTCGTTCAGGCGGCGCTTGCCGCTGGCGTCGACTATCTGGACACCACCGGCGAGCAGGACTGGGTCCTGAAATGCAAAGAAGAATATGGTGCGCAGTTTGCCGAGAAAGGTTTGATGATCGGGCCGAACATCGCGCAGATGTTCACGAATGGTGAAATCGCCGCCAACATCGCGCTGGAAACACCGGGCACCAACACGCTTGATATGCTGGTGATGTGGAAGGGCTTGCCGACCATTGCATCGACGCAATCGATCTTTTCCACGCTGATGGCCGACTGGTTCTATCTGGAAAACAATCAATATGTTCCGTGGGATATCAATGCGACCTGGGACACCCCGGTCCCCGGCCAGCATGAGAACGCCAAGACAATGCCATGGGGCGGCACCGCCAACCCGATCTGGTTCAAGGATGATCCGCGCGTCATCAACTGCAAGGTCATCGGGGCGGTCAACAACCGCGCGATCATGGATACGGTCATCGCCACCAAAACCATGGTTGTCGACGAAATCCGCCCATTGCCCCCGAAAGAGCAAGAGGCCGCATTGGCGCAGATCGCATCGCAGGCGCAGGCCCAGATGCCACCGCGCGAACGCACCATGGAGAACACATCGCTTGACAGTGTTTATGCCACCGGCCCGATGGCGCGCAGCCACGTCGTGTTGCATGGCACATGTAACTACAAGCAAACCGGCCTTCTGCAGGCATACATCGCGATGTGTCTGCTGCAGCAGCGGCCCAACAAGCTGGGCTTTGCCAGCGCGTGTCACGCCTTCAACTACCGTGACATCCTTGGCCAGATGCAGGCCTTCGGCCTGATGATGAAGCCGATCGTGACCGTTCACGACTAACCCAAGACCAGCCGCGCGCGCCTGACGAACCCATAGCAAAGGATGTATCATGCAACTTGTTGATTATCTGGACAAAGGCGCGCGCGCCAACCCGCAGGCCCCTTGCCTGACACTTGGCGACACCACACAAAGCTATGCCGAAGTGCAACGGCACAGCCATCGTCTGGCCTATGTGCTGGCGGGTCTTGGCCTTGGGTCGGGGGATGTGATCGGCATTCTGTCGGCCAACAACGATACCGCCTTTGCCTGCGTTTTCGGCATCAGCAGGTTGGGCGGCATCTGGTGCCCGATCAACCCGCGCAACGAGGTCAATGAGAACGCGGCAGTCCTACACAGCAGCGACTGCAAAGCGCTGATCTACCAGGCCATCTTTGCACCGATGGTGTCAGCCTTGCGCTCGCTGTTGCCAAAGGACACGATCTTCATCTGCCTCGACGACCGGGTCGACGACGGCCTGTCGCTGGACAGCCTGATGCAAGAAGCGCCGCAAGATACCTATCGCGCAGATGCGCCCGGCGATATCGTCATCATGCCCGGCACGGGCGGCACCACAGGGCAACCGAAAACGGTCCAGCTCAGCGCCGGAAACGTCGAGACGATGACGGCCCTGACCTTGATGGGATATCCCATTGGTCCCCGCCCGGTCTTTCTGGCGCTGGCCCCGCTGACACATGCGGCCGGGATCCTGTGCTTTCCCATTCTGGCAATGAGTGGTGAAATCGTTGTTCTGCCAGCGCCGGACCTCAAGGCGTTTCTGGCCGCCATTCCGGCGCATCAGGTGACCCATACGTTCCTGCCCCCCACGGTGATCTATATGCTGCTGGATCACCCCGATCTGGACGCGACCGATCTGTCGTCGCTGCAATGCTTTTGGTACGGTGCTGCGCCCATTTCCAAAGAACGGCTGCGCGAAGCGCTTGATCGCATCGGGCCAATGGCCCAGCTGTTTGGTCAGACAGAGGCGCCGATGATGATCTCGATGATGTCGCCCGCAGACCACCGGATGCCCGACGGCAGCGTGCACGAAGGGCGGTTACGCTCTGCCGGGCGCATCGCACCATTGGTCGATCTGACAATTCAGGACGCCGAGGGGCAGCATCTGCCAGTGGGCGAACATGGTGAAATCTGTGTGAAAGGCAGCCTCGTCATGCCGGGTTACTACAAGAACCCAAAGGCTGACGCAGATGCATTTCGCGGCGGATGGCTGCGCACCGGGGACATTGGATATGTCGATGCAGAGGGTTTTTTGTACATCGTTGACCGCGCCAAGGACATGATCATCACCGGCGGTTTCAACGTCTACTCGGTTGAGGTGGAAAATGCGTTGCGGTCACATCCGTCGGTGCAGGACTGTGCCGTCGTGGGGTTGCCTGACGACAAATGGGGCGAACGTATCGTTGCGGTGGTCATCCCGCGCGCAGGCGCATCGCTTGATCCGGCGGCACTGATGGCACATGTCAAAGCCGACATCGGCAGCGTCAAGACGCCCAAGGACATCGTCGTCTGGGAAGACTTGCCGCGCTCGAAGGTCGGCAAGGTCCTGAAGCCAGAGATCAAGGCCCGCCTGCGCGAAAAGGCCATGGCATGAGCGGGACAGTCTACGTTGCAGGCGTCGGACTGCTGCCCTTTACCAAGCCGGGGCAAAGCGCGCCCTATCATCAGATGGGGGCCTCGGCGATCCGTCTGGCACTTGAAGACGCCAGCCTGCCCTTTGCGGCGGTCCAGCAGATCTATGCCGGTTATGTCTATGGCGACAGCTGCGCAGGACAGCGCGCCGCCTATGATGTCGGCATGGCCGGTGTGCCCATCATCAACGTCAACAACAACTGCGCGACCGGATCGACAGCGCTGTTTCTGGCCAGACAGGCCGTACAAAGCGGCGCGGTCGACTGCGCGCTTGCGGTTGGGTTTGAACAGATGGTGCCCGGCGCGCTTGGCCTGATCTTTGATGATCGTCCCAGCCCATTGGGCAAGCTGGACGCGGTGATGAAAGACAACACCGCAGGCGGCGAAGCTTTGCCGGATGCGCTGCGTTACTTTGGCGGTGCGGGCAAGGCGCATATGGATGATTTTGGCACCCCGCTTGCGACATTTGCAGCCATTCGCGCCAAAGCCAGCAGGCATGCTGCAAAGAACCCTGTTGCGCTTTTCCGCAAAGAGGTCAGCACCGAAGAGGTGCTTGCCGCGCCGATGCTATGGGATGGTGTGATGACCCGGTTGATGGCTTGCCCGCCAACCTGCGGGGCAGGCGCTGCGATCCTGTGCTCGCCCGCCTTTGCCAGCAAACACGGGCTGAGCACGGCGGTCCGCATTACCGGGCAGTCCATGACAACAGATACCGAAGACAGCATTGCCAGCGCCGATATGCGCAAGGTTGTCGGCACCGACCTGTGTGAACGCGGCACCGCAGCCGCCTGCGCCGAGGCAGGGGTCGACATCGCGGACGTCGATGTGGTGGAGCTGCACGATTGCTTCGCCCAGAATGAGCTGCTGTCCTATGAGGCGCTTGGCCTTTGTGGGCGCGGCGAAGGGGCCAGGATGGTTGCCGATGGCGACAACACATACGGCGGGCGCTATGTCACCAACCCCTCCGGCGGGCTGTTGTCCAAAGGGCATCCCTTGGGGGCGACTGGTCTGGCGCAATGCTATGAGCTGACGCAGCAATTGCGTGGATCGGCGGGGGCAACGCAGGTGGACGGTGCAAGGATTGGCCTGCAGCACAATCTTGGGCTGGGCGGGGCCTGCGTGATCACCGTCTACCAAAGCGACGCGGCCTAGGCAGAGGCTGGCATCATCAGGCCAACACGCCTTGCCGCGTCGGCGCAAAAATCTGATCAGCCAACTGGCCAAAAATCTTGGCTTTCTGACCGAACCGCGCCTCCGGCGAATAAACGAATGAGATCGGCGCCTCTGGTCCCCACAAGGCCCCCGGCAGCACCTCGATCAGGCGTCCCTCGGTCAGTTCGGCGGTGATCGCGAGGCGGGATTTGACAGCAAAGCCCAGCCCGCTGACCGCCGCGTCGGTTAACATGTCAGAGTTTGAAACCAGCACCCGAGACGCGACAACGGCATCCTGTTTGCGCTGGGCGGCATCGCGAAAGGCAATGCGTGTCTGCCATGGCAGACAGACCCACGGGTGTTCCAGCACCGCCGACATCGTTTCCGGCATGCCGACACGGTCCAGAAATGCTGGCGCGGCACAGATCACCCTGTCGTTGTCACAAAGCTTGCGCGCCACCAGACCACTGTCAGCAAGCTTGCCCACGCGAATGGCGCAATCCTGTCCTTCGGCTGCCAAAGACACAAAGCGGTCCACTGCAAGAAAATCCAGTATCAATTTGGGGTGCGCCATTTGAAAGGCTGGCAGTGCGGGCATGACAAAGCGCGCCAAGATCCATGGCGACATCGTCACCCGCAAATGTCCGGTCAACTGCGCCGAACCGCCACCTGCGTCGCGTTCGGCCAGCGCCAGATCTGCCAGAATGCCCTGCACGCGTTCGAAAAACACCTGTCCTTCCATCGTCAGGCGCATGGACCGGTTGCTGCGATGAAACAGCGTGAGGTTCAGCGCACTTTCCAGCTTTTGGATGCGATGGGTTGCTGTGGCAGGGGAAATGCCAATGCGGCGCGATCCCGCCGTGACACCCCCGGTCTGGGCAATCGCGACAAAGGTTTTCAGGTCATCAATGCTGTACATGGGCATTTCACGTTTGAATTATTCGAATAATACTTTCGAAAATTAACCAATGTATCAAAAATTTTCAATCGCATATCTCTCCGCCCAGTCATTGGAGGAGACGTCATGAAACGTACATTGCTTGCCATCAGCACCGCGCTGACCCTGTCCGGGGCAGCCTTTGCGCAAAGCCCCGAAACCTATCTGGAATTCCCCAAAGAGATGCCGCCAGGCAACCTGGCCATCGGGCCGGATGGCCGGATGTTCATGTCTGTGCATGAATTCTACGGACCCGAGCTGCGCGTGGTAGAGGTGATGGCTGACGGATCAACCAAGCCTTACCCCACAGAAGACTGGGCGCGCGCGCCACAGGATGATGGCGACGGTTTGCGTGGCGTGCTGGGCCTGCGGGCCGATCGCGAGGGCATTCTCTGGATGCTTGACGGTCAGGGCGAAGGCCAGACCGGCCGCGTCGTTGGCTGGAACACCAACACCGAAGAATTGCATGCCATCTACTATGTCGGCCAACCCGCTGCACGGCCGACGTCCTTTCTGAACGATCTGGCGATCGACCGGGAACATGGCGCGATCTATATCTCTGACACCGGTGACGGGGCGAATTCCGCGATCATCGTGATCGACCTTGAAACCGGCCGCGCCCGCCGCCTGCTGGAAGGCAGCCAGTTCACCGTGCCCGAAGACACCCCGATGGTCATCGACGGGCGTGAGATTACTCTGGGTGGCAACCCGGCAAAGATCGGTATCAATCCGATCACCGTTGATCCGACAAACACCTGGGTTTATTTCGCCCCGATGACGGCCAGCGCCATGTACCGGGTGCGGACCACCGATCTGCTGGATGAAAGCCTTGACGATGCTGCACTGGCCGCAAAGGTCGAACGCTACGGTGACAAGGTGATCTCTGACGGGTCCACTGTCGATGCCGATGGCAATGTCTATATCACCGCGATGACCGATAATGCGATTGGCGTGACAAAGCCTGACGGCAGCTATGAGGTGCTGTATCAGTCCGACGATGATTTGCCCTGGCCAGATGGCTTTTCGATGGGTGTGGATGGCTATGTCTACGCAACCATCAACGAGCTGCACCGCTCACCCGTCCTCAACGGTGGTGAAGATGCCTCGCTCGGGACCTACCGCATCGTGCGCTTCCCCGCACTTGGCACTGCGATCAGCGGAAGGTAACCGGGATGCTTTATCGTCTTGATTTCACCGTCGAATACGACGCCACGATGCAGCAGCAGGGCCTTCTGGGTGTCTGGGCTGAAGAGGCCGAAGCCGCGCTTGGCGCAAAATCGGCCGGTGTCGTGCGTGACCTTTGGAAAGTTGTTGGCGAGCGCAAGGTGCTCGCCATCATCGAGGTCGAAACACCGGATGACCTTGACCGTATCCTGTTTGATCTGCCCATCATGCAGAAGATGGGCCACCATGTGCAGGTAGAGGTCAAATCACTGCGGCGCTACGAAGACTTTGCGTCAGACGTCTCTGAACGTCTGGGGCGCTAACGAAAGGTACGACAATGGCAAAGATGGTCCATTCCTGCATCCGCGTTCTGGATGATGTCCGCTCAATCGCCTGGTACAAGGCGGCGTTTGATCTTGATGTGGCAGATCAGCTGGATTTTCCCAGTTTTCGGCTGACCTACCTGTCGAACGCCGCGACAGGGTTCGAGCTGGAGCTGACAGTCAATAAGGACCGGACGGCCCCCTACGACCTGGGGGACGGATATGGCCATCTTGCCGTTGTCGTCGACAGCGCTGATGCGCAGCACGCAGCCATGGCATCGCAGGGGATGGAGGTCGGCGACGTCATCGACTTCGCCCCCGGCGGCGAACTGGTGGCGCGCTTCTTCTTTGCCACCGACCCGGACGGCTACAAGATCGAAGTCATCCAGAAGGGTGGGCGTTTCGCATAACCCAGCCGCACGGGCCGTTCGTGGCGCGGGCGGCAGGGGTGATTGTGCCCTTTAGGACCGCCGCGCCCTCTGGGCGTTGTCGTCGGGCCATTGCGCTATGCTGGCGACCCCGGCAGGATTCGAACCTGCAACC
>JAHDGO010000081.1 GCA_020627605.1 Yoonia sp. | reverse complement strand
CCTGATGATCATCGACAACGGCTCTTACGGGTCGACCGGTGACCAGCCAACCTATACCGGGCGCAAGACCGATCTGGCTGGCATGGCACGCGCCGCAGGCTGCGACAATGTTGTCGAGGTGCAGGATGTCGACACAGGCAAGGCCCTGCAGGCGGCGCTCGACAGCAAGAAGGGCACCGTCATGGTCGTCAAATGTGACAGCGGCAATGCCAAGATGCCTGTCATCACGATGGATCCGGTGATCATCAAGGACCGGTTCATGAAGGCCATCGCAAGCTAGATGTCATCCGCAGCGCACATTCACTCTGCGGATGACGCGCGGCGGTTGGCAAAGCGACGATTGCCCTGGATGGTGTTTGACTACATCGACGGGGCCGCCGGAAACGAAAGCGGGGCCGCGCGCAATCGCGCGGCCCTCGACAGCTGCACATTGGAACCGCGCATTCTGCGCAATGTCGCTGCGCGGCAGCTGGACATCGATCTCTTCGGACAGACGGCAACGCGGCCCTTCGGCATCGCACCGATGGGCATGTGCAACCTCAGCGCCCCCGGCGCAGACCTGATGTTGGCCCGGCTGGCGGCGCAATACCGCGTCCCGCATGGTGTCAGTACGGTCGCCTCGACCCCGCTCGAAAAGATCATCGACGTCGCCGAAGGCCACGCGTGGTTTCAGCTCTATTTTTCCGGCGACGGGGCGGGCACCTTCAAACTGGTCGAGCGGGCGCGCGCTGCGGGCTATCAAACGCTTGTGCTGACGGTTGACGTGCCAGAGGTCGGACGCCGGCCGCGCGAACTGCGCCACGGTTTCAAGATGCCGTTTTCCATCGGTCCAAGGCAATTCATTGACTTTGCCCTGCACCCGCGCTGGTCGCTGACGCAACTGGCCGCTGGGAAGCCGCAGATGGCGAATTTTGAAATGCCCGGCTACAGCTTTGACCGGACAGAAAGCCGGGCAAGGGCAGACTGGGACACCTTGGCACGGTTGCGCGATATGTGGCCCGGCAATCTGGTGGTCAAAGGGGTGCTGAATGTCGACGATGCGCTGGCGCTGAAAGCGGCAGGGGTTGATGCGATCCAGATCTCCAGCCACGGCGCGCGCCAATTGCAAAGCGCACCGGCCCCCTTCACCCGTCTGCCGCAAATCCGGGATGCCGTCGGCCCTGACATGCCGTTGTTCTACGACAGCGGCCTGCGCTCTGGTGAGGATGTGCTGAAGGCACTGGATGCCGGTGCCGATTTCGTCTTTTTTGGACGCGCCTTGCAATTCGCAATGGCCGCCGGCGGTGAAGCAGGCCTGCACCAGCTCTGGGATGTCTTCACCGAAGAACTGTCTTCGGCCATGGCACAGACCGGGCGGGCGTCACTGGGCCGCGCGGGCTAAGCCAGGCCAAGCGCGCCAGATGGCCGCGTGACACCTATCGGAAACTTGTTTTCACGACACCTGACGCAAACCGCCTGATCCGGTGATCTTTCCCTGTTGTCGACACGCGGCTTCTTACGTATGTCCGGCGGTGGGACACCCTTCCCCAACGAAGGGCGCATATCTGTAAGGATACCATTCATGGTAAAGACCAAACCGGCAACGCGGCCGGCGAATCCGCGTTTTTCCTCTGGCCCATGCGCCAAACCCCCCGTCTGGAATCTGCAAGCACTCAGCGACGCCGCGCTTGGCCGCTCCCACCGCGCTGCTGTGGGCAAATCCAAGCTGAATGAAGCGATTGATCTGACGCGCGAGGTGCTGCGCGTGCCTGCCGATTATCGCATCGGCATCGTGCCAGCCTCTGACACAGGCGCCTTTGAAATGGCGATGTGGTCGCTCTTGGGTGAACGCCCGGCAGAGATGGTGGCCTGGGAAAGCTTTGGTGCCGGCTGGGTCACGGATGTGGTCAAACAGCTCAAGATCGAGGCTGCGACCCATACCGCGGACTACGGCGAAATCGTCGATATGGCCGCGCTGAATTATGACAACGACGTCTGCTTTACGTGGAACGGCACGACATCCGGCGTGCGTGTGCCCTCTGGCGATGTGATCCCGGCGGACCGGGCTGGTCTGACGCTTTGCGATGCGACGTCGGCCGCCTTTGCGCAGGACCTGCCGTGGGACAAGCTGGATGTGACGACATTCTCCTGGCAAAAGGTCATGGGCGGTGAGGCCGCGCATGGCATGCTGATCCTCAGCCCCCGCGCGGTTGAACGGCTGGAAAGCTACACCCCCGCTTGGCCGCTCCCCAAGATCTTCCGCCTGACAAAGGGCGGCAAGCTGATCGAAGGCATTTTCGAAGGGGCCACGATCAACACGCCGTCGATGCTGGCGGTCGAGGATTATCTCGTCGCCCTGAAATGGGGGCGGTCCATCGGTGGGCTGGATGCGCTGATGCACCGCGCCAACGCCAATGCCCGCGCGATCTGGAATTTCTGTGCCGAGCATGACTGGATCGACAATCTGGCCGCTGACCCTGCGACCCGCTCTAACACGTCGGTCTGCCTGAAGTTCACCGATGATCGGATCAGCGATGGCGCGGCCTTTGCCAAGGCCGTGGCAAAACGGCTGGAGGCAGAAGGTGTCGCCCTCGACATCGGCGCCTACCGCGACGCGCCTGCCGGTCTGCGTATCTGGTGCGGCGCAACGGTCGAGACCTCGGATATCGAGGCGATGCTGCCGTGGCTTGCATGGGCCTTCGAGGCCGAGATCGCCACTCAATAACCCCCCGTCCCGGGTCACGCCCGGGACCTGCCGCAAAGGTCCCGGATCAGGTCCGGGGCGCGGATCATCACATTTCTTCAAGGAGCGCCCGACATGGCCCCCAAAGTACTCATCTCTGACAAACTCTCTCCCGCTGCGGTCCAGATTTTCAAGGATCGCGGCATCGACGTTGATTTCCAGCCTGACCTTGGCAAGGACAAGGACAAGCTGCTGTCGGTGATCGGCCAATATGATGGCCTCGCCATCCGGTCGGCGACGAAAGCCACCGAAAAGATCATTGCCGCCGCTGAAAACCTCAAGGTCATCGGGCGCGCAGGTATCGGTGTCGACAATGTCGACATTCCGGCGGCATCGAAGAAGGGCATCATCGTGATGAACACGCCCTTCGGCAACTCCATCACCACCGCAGAACATGCGATTTCGATGATGATGGCCGTCGCGCGGCAAATCCCCGAGGCCAACGCCTCCACCCATGCAGGCAAATGGGAAAAGTCCCGTTTCATGGGTGTGGAACTGACCGGCAAGACGCTGGGCGTGATCGGCGCCGGCAACATCGGGTCCATCGTGATCGACCGTGCGCAGGGGCTGAAGATGAAGGTTGTCGCCTACGACCCCTTCCTGTCAGAAGAACGCGCGCTGGATATCGGTGTGGAAAAGCTGGAACTGGACGACCTGCTTGCCCGGGCCGATTTCATCACCATGCACGTGCCGCTGACCGAGCAGACCAAGAACATCCTCTCAAAAGAAAACATCGCCAAGCTGAAGAAAGGCGTGCGTATCGTAAACTGCGCCCGTGGCGGTCTGGTGGATGAAGAGGCGCTGGCAGAGGCGCTGAAGGACGGCCGTGTGGCTGGGGCCGCCTTTGACGTCTTCGCGGTGGAGCCTGCGACTGCGTCCCCGCTTTTCAACCTTCCCAATGTCGTTGTGACCCCGCACCTTGGGGCCGCAACAACCGAAGCGCAGGAAAACGTGGCCCTGCAGGTCGCCGAACAGATGTCGGACTATCTGCTGACAGGGGCCGTGCAAAACGCGCTGAACATGCCATCCGTGACGGCGGAAGAGGCCAAGGTCATGGGCCCATGGATCAAGCTGACCGAACATCTGGGCAATTTCATCGGGCAGATGACGGATGAGCCGATCAAGGCAATCAATATCCTGTTTGACGGTGAAGCATCCGAGCTGAACCTCAAGGCACTGACCGCCGCCACGGTGGCAGGCATCATGATGAAGGCGAACCCTGACACCAACATGGTCAGCGCCCCCGTGATCGCCAAGGAACGCGGCATCAAGGTCTCTACCACCAAGCAGGATCAGTCCGGCGCGTTTGAAGGCTACATCAAGGTCACGGTCGTGACGGATAAGCGCGAACGCTCCGTCGGTGGGACGGTGTTCAGCGATGGCAAGCCGCGCTTCATCCAGATCAAAGGCATCAACATCGACGCCGAGATCGGCCAGCACATGGTCTATACCACCAACGAAGACGTGCCCGGCATCATCGGGGCGCTGGGGACAACGATGGGGGCGAACAACGTCAACATCGCGAACTTCACACTCGGCCGGTCCGCGGCCAAGGGTGAGGCCATCGCGCTGCTTTACGTCGATGAACCTGTCCCGGCCCCGGCCATCAAGGCACTGGAGGAGACCGGCTTGTTCCAGCAGGTCAAACCGCTGACCTTCAACGTCTAGGACAGACCTGATAGGGCGGGCCGCAAGACCCGCCCTTCTTACTTGCTGGATGACTGTCCGATGACCCCGATTTACGCCATTGGCGATATCCACGGCCAAAAGGCGATGCTGGACCACGCGCTGTCGCTGATCGAGGCTGATGGTGGCACAGATGCCCATGTCGTCTTTCTGGGGGACTACACCGACCGCGGCCCTGACAGCCGCGGCGTGCTGGACAGGCTGATCGCGGGGCGCGATGCCGGGCGCAACTGGACCTGCATCATGGGCAATCACGATAGGTTTTTCGCGCGTTTCGTCCGTGCGGGGCGTGAACATGACCCGCGTGTGAAATCCGGCATCAGCTGGCTGAACCCGCGTCTGGGCGGCACTGCAACGCTCGCCTCTTACGGCGTGACGGGCGAACCGCTGTTTCGCAAGGATACAGAGACCGGGCTGGAATATCTCGACAGCTTCACCCACCCCGGCGGCACATGGGATCTGGCGGGCCTGCAGGCGGCAGCGCAGGCCGCTGTGCCTCAAGCACATCTGAACTTTCTCGAAACACGGCCGCTGACCGATCAGACAGACGACCTGATCTTCGTACATGCCGGTTTGCAGATGAAACTGCCGCTGGAATGGCAGGACACAGAGGACCTGTTGTGGATCAGGGACGGGTTCCTGGAAAGCACGATCAACTACGGCAAGCTGATCGTGCATGGGCACACGGCGCTTGATCATCCGCAGCATCACGGCAACCGGGTGAACCTTGATGGCGGGGCAGGCTATGGGCGGCCTTTGGTGCCTGCCGTCTTTGAAGGGCGTGACTGTTGGCTGCTGACGGAACAGGGGCGCAAGAAACTCGCGCCGTGACGGGACGGGGCCGCGCGGGTGATGCCAGACCCTACTTTATGCCCGTTGCGCGCTCCGGCGGACGGTCGGTTCATGACCTCTCAAATCAGCCGCGCTACTTTCCCCACGAGTACTCACCCAAACGGGGGCAATGTATCGCCTCCGGTCAAGATCAGGTTTCGTTTCGGATCCTCAGACCACCCCCTCATTGGGTGCAGGATCCTGGCGATTGATTGCTTCGGCGGCGAAAGCTGCCGATCCTGAAACCGTTTCCGGCGGGCCCGCTCTCTTGATCTTAGCACACCACTGACATGCAGCCGGGCCGCCCGATGACAGGGCTGCCGGGCCAAATGTGCTGCGCGCGCGCTGCCCTAATCCCGCCGGATCACGCCTGTCACGGCTGCGGCACCAATCGCCGTCACGATCCAGCCCAGCGCGATCAGCCACCAGCGCACCCACCACAGAATCTGCCCCCACGGCCCGCGAGTGGTTGACGGCGCCCAGGAGGCCTCTTGCCCAAGCGAGATGATCGGGACCACCAGATCGACCGCATAGGCAGCGGCATGAAAGGTCTCATAGTCGCGGCCAGCCGTCAGAACCGGCGTGCCATCGGGGGCGACCATGTATTTGTCAGACCAGACCTGCGCCGGGTTGGCGATCCGCGCATCCGT
The DNA here is from genome assembly GCA_020627605.1 of Yoonia sp. GTDB lineage: Bacteria > Pseudomonadota > Alphaproteobacteria > Rhodobacterales > Rhodobacteraceae > Yoonia. Next base: position 1,980 of record JAHDGO010000081.1, on the reverse strand, counting down.
GGCGAGTGTCTGCCAGCCCTCTGACATCAGCACCGGGCCAGCGGTGGGGGCGAAATCGCCAGCCTCCCACGCGCGGTCCGACAGAAACCAGCCGCAGGCCACCAGCACCAAGAGCATGTAAAAACTGCGTTCCGGCTTGTGCCCATAGCCCACCACAACACCCAGCACCTTGTCGGCAATCAGACTGCCGAGGTTGCGCCAGTAGACCCTCAGATTGCGCCAGCGCAGGTTGCTGCGCAGATCGCGGCGGGCATAGGCCAGCGTCAGATCAGACACGCCAAGGGCGCGGTCGTCGGGCGGGTGCAACAGCATCCAGCGTTCCAGATCAGGGTCATTGGGGCGGCGGTCCTGCAAGGCGGCCAGCCGCTTGGCCCGCGCGACACCTGTGGCGGCCCCGGCTGCCAGCAGATCGGCGCGCCACTCTGCCTCGCGCTGCCAGCGGGCGCGGGCGGCTTTGCGCTGTTCGCGCTCCTTGGCCACCATGATCGCGCGGGCATCCGACCTGTGGCCGGTCTCCCGCAACAGCCCCGCCAGTTGCTCATAAGGTTGCGGGTAAAACTCGCGCCGCGAGATCGCGCCCTTCTTCAGCCAGGCCAGACGGTCATCCACATTGATCCCGCCATGCAGCACATCATAGCGGAAGCCTGACAAATAGATGCGGTCGCAGGTGGCCCAGCTTTCCGGATCGTCCCAGAGATCGCCCACATGGGCAGAGGTCATATCAACCGCCCCCGCCACATCGCGCAGACGCCGCCAGATAAACCCCTCGCGCACGACCAGTCGCTGCGCGTTCAGGGCCTGACCTTCGGGGTGACGCAGGGTGGCATGGCTGCAATCCAGCACGCCGTTGATTTCAGCCCCCATAAAGCTGACCTCGCCGGTGGTGACCGCACCACGCAGAAAGGCATCACCCCTGACCTGCGTGCTTTGACAGTTCAGCGCGTGACCGGTGGCGTTGTGCAGCGAGACATCGATGGCAACCAGCTGCCCCCCGATCTGCGCGCCCAAAAGGCTGACCAGCCCGGTTGCGGCGGTCCCTTCCAGCAGGACGCTGCTGGCAACCGATATCCCCTGCGCCTTGAAGGCCGCGCCAGCTTCGTTACGCAGCACCGCGCGTGTGCAGGACAGATGGCCCTTGATCACCGCCCCTGACAGCGACACCTTGCCGTCGCTGCGGCTGCCGTTCAGCGTCAGGTTGCCAGCGATCTGGATACGCGCGGCGTTCAGCCCGTCAGCCAATGTGCAATCGACAATCGCCAGCCCATCGGCCTGGGTCTGCAACATCTGCGGGCGCTGCGCGAAATGACAGTTGAAGAAATCCACAGGGCCATGCGGGGCGGTAAAGCTGAGGTCGAGCGTGCCGCCAATCCACGCCCCGCGCAGGGTGATGCCCGATGGTTGCGTGCGAAAATCCTTGCAGCCGCCAAGGATCAGATAGCGCAAAAGATGCGCCCGGATCAGGACATGCGGCGCCTTGAGGTTCGGCACGGTCAGCCCCACCCGCGCCGTCTCTCCACGCTCTGCGGCCTGCAAAAGCAGCTCTTCCGCCGGGGTCAGCAACCCCGCATCACGCAGTTCCACCACCTCGGCCCAGCGGGTGATCAGATGCAGGTCGGCATAGGTCATAAGCGCAGGCTAGGGGGTGGCGGGATGCGCGGCAATGGGGGTCACTCCTTGCGGATCACACCTGTGACTGCCGCAGCACCAATGGCGGTGACGAGCCAGCCGAGGAGGGTGAGGATCGGGTTGAACACCCACAGCCACCAGCCCCATGGGCCACGATTGGTGGAAGGGGCCCAAGCGGCCTCTTGCCCCAGCGCGATGATCGGGACGACAACATCGATGGCGTAGTAGAAAGAATTGAAGGTCGCGTAGTCTTGGCCGCGGCCAAGAACGTCACTTTCTTCAGTGTACTTGCTTGACCATTCCCTTGCAGGGTTCGGATAGGTCTCACGATCCGTTGCGAGCGCCTGCCCTTCA